>CATKHE010000068.1 GCA_949747935.1 uncultured Eubacteriales bacterium | reverse complement strand
TGGTCTCTTTTGTCAAGTAAAGAGAGCAACTTGCCGGCAGTCGCCGACTGTGGGTTCGATTTCCGCCCCGACTTCAAAAGCCCGCAGGAATTTTGATGTTCCTGCGGGCTTTTTCCATATTTCTCCATGATTGGCCGGAGGAAAAGAACATGCCTCATTCCATGGGAATTCCCTGCGTAGGCTCCCGCAGAGGCTTGATTTCCTTTTGATATACCCAGTAAACAAACAGGGAGCACAGGACCATAGCGAATATTTCCGCGAAGGGGAAAGCCCACCAGACGGTGTCCAGACCGCCGATTTTGGACAAGACAAAGGCGGAGGGGAGCAACACCACAAGCTGACGGACCACAGACACCATCAGGGACAGCACGCCATGGCCCAGGGCCTGAAAGACAGACGAGGCCACAATACCGAATCCGGCGGCCACAAAGCACCAAGAGATGGTGCGCAGGGCTGGAACCCCGATGTCCAGCAGGCTGCCGACGGACTGAGCCGCAGCCGGGAAAACCTGGGGGTCCAGCTGGGTCAGGCCGGCGCGCAGCGCAAAGAAGCCGGTGGCCAGCAGTTCCTCGGAGATCTTTCTTTTCTCCACAAACAGCTTGAGAAATACATCGGGGAACAGCTGAAAGAGAAGAAAACCCACCGCCATAATGCCCATGGCGTAAGCTATAGCCAGCTTGATGGTTCTGATGATGCGGTCCGGCTTTCGGGCGCCGTAGTTATAGGCCACAATGGGGACCATGCCGTTGTTCAGACCGAAGACAGGCATGAAAATAAGGGACTGGAGCTTGAAGTAAACCCCAAACACTGCTGTGGCGGTGGCGGTGAAGGAGATCAGGATCTGGTTCATGCCAAAGACCATAATCGAGCCGATGGACTGCATGACAACGGAGGGCAGACCCACGCTGTAGATGCCGCCGATAATGCCCCGGTCCGGGCGCAGGTCTTTCAGGGACAACTGAAGCTCCGGGTTGTGGCGCAGATTGAAGTATATCCCCGCCAGCCCGCCGATGATCTGCCCAATGACGGTGGCCAGGGCGGCCCCCGCCACCTCCATTCTGGGAAAGGGACCCAGACCGAAGATGAGGATAGGGTCCAGAATAATGTTGGTCAGAGCCCCGATGCCCTGGGTGATCATAGCGTACACCGTCCGACCGGTAGCCTGGACCAGCCGCTCGCTGGCAACTGCCATGAACAGACCAATGCTGACGCCGCAGACGATGGTCAGATAGTCGGTTCCGTAGTTCACAATGCTGGAAATATCGGTCTGGACGGAGTAGAACAGGCGGGAGCAGGTCAGGCCCAGAATGGTGAAGACAAGGCAGCTCAGCCCCTCCAGCAGCACGCCGTTCATGGCGGTCCGGTTGGCCCTTGCCTGGTCCTTTTGACCCAGACTGCGGGACAAAAGCGCATTGATGCCTACTCCGGTGCCCACCGCCACAGAGATCATCAGGTTCTGCACCGGAAAGGCCAGCGACACTGCGTTCAGTGCGTCCTCGCTGATCTGAGCCACAAAGTAGCTGTCCACCACATTATAAAGTGCCTGAACCAGCATGGACAATATCATGGGTACCGCCATGTTCAGCAGCAGCCTGTTCTCGGGCATAACGCCCATCTTGTTCTCGGGCTGTGCCATCTGAATTCCTCCCTCCACAAAACAGCGGTATTCCCGCCCGCAGGTCGGGAATACCAGATTTCTTCTTTTTTCGTTCAAGGCACCATTATAGAGGAAACAAATTTTTATGTCAATGGCAGCTTTGACAGATTTTTCAGGCTTTTTTGGGGAAAAACAGGGTCCAAATGGCCGCGGCGGGGCAGAATGCCCCGCCGGCCTAAAACTGCGGTACCATATTCTTTAAAAAAAATAAAAATAACTGTTGACAATAGAAAGAAAATCGGCTATACTAACTCTTGCCCTGTTTGAAGGGCGTGATACGGCGGCATAGCTCAGTTGGCTAGAGCACGCGGTTCATACCCGCGGTGTCACTGGTTCAAATCCAGTTGCCGCTACCATTTTAAAAAGCGGACAAGCTGTCCGTTTCCATATAAAGCGGCCCGGTGGTCAAGCGGTTAAGACTCCGCCCTTTCACGGCGGCAACACGGGTTCGAGTCCCGTCCGGGTCACCACCTTTTTCTGCCGTTTCCATATGGAGGCATAGCTCAGCCGGTAGAGCGCTCGCCTCACACGCGAGAGGTCACAGATTCGAGTTCTGCTGACTCCTGAAGAATCCCCCTAGAGCTTCAAGGCTCTAGGGGGTTTTAGTTTCCTAATGCTTTCCGTTTTGCTAGTAACTCGTTAGTAATATCAAAGTCTGTTAATTTTCCG
>CATKHE010000067.1 GCA_949747935.1 uncultured Eubacteriales bacterium | reverse complement strand
GCTCCCGGTAGAGATACCAGCCCACATGACGGCGGGGGCCCTCCCCCTTCTGGGCCAGCTCCAGGGCCCGGCGGGCGGCCTGCCCCTCCTCCAGACGGTTTTTTTTCGCCAGCCGGCACACCCTCTGCCGGTAGCGGCGGCGGGTGTCCTCGTCCATGTGGGGGTATTGGCCAGAGGGATCTCTGTTCAGAATCTGTTCCACCCGGCTGGCTCGCTCCAACAGATCGCTCCATTCAGCCCCGGAGAGAGCCCGCAGGGCCTTGAATACCGCCTCCAGCTCCTCCGCAGGGACCCTGTCCTCTTTCAGTGCCTCCAAATCACCGCACAGCTGGGTCAGCCGCCCCACCAACGTCCCGGACAGAGCGGGGACGAACAAGGACAGCTCCCGTTCTGTCAAAGGACACACCGACTGAAACCCCTCCAGAAACAGGGCCAGCCGGTCCTGATCCAGCTCAGGCACTGCCCAGAGGGCGCTTTGGGCGCAGCACCAGAGCAGCGCGGCCCCTTTGCCCGTCCCACGCAGAGGTTTGCCTCCTCTGAATGCCTCACGGGCCCGCTCACCCTCCCGGACGGCCATATAGTGGTTGTCCAGCAGCCACTCCGCCGAACCTGGCAGATCAGACTGTCCAGCACTCCAGAGATTTAGGGCCTCTCGGATCCGGCACACAGTTTTCAAATCCGCTTTCAGCTCCCTGACCAGGGTGCGGCAGGGAACTGTCCCCTCTGGCTTGGCCTCGCGGGCCGCATTTGCGGCATATTGCTTCAAATGGGCGTCGTCCATAGGGACATATGGCGTGTTGGACATAGAATTAACCTCCTCAGGGGACCAACAGTTCTTGCCCTCCAGTTTTCCCCTGGCTCTGGCGGAATATACCAAAAGGGAAGCTCCCGCCGTCAAGTATTTTGGCTTGACAAATGAGGCTGAATGTGCTAGACTTCCAAATGTAAAGGAAATCAGCTTTACATTTTTGCATGAGGGAGGTCATACTCCATGAAAAGTCAGGCCTATCGCATGACCATGCTTTTCGATTTTTATGGCGATGTGCTGACCGACCGTCAGAAGGAGTTTTACGACCTCTATTACAACGAGGACCTGTCCCTGGGAGAAATCGCTGAGAATTACGGTATCACCCGCCAGGGTGTTCGGGACGTGATCGTCCGGGCGGAGGCCATCCTCACCGAGCTGGAGGACAAGACCAGGCTGATCAAGCGGTTCCACACCATGCGCGCTCAGTTGGAGCAGCTCCACCAGGACGCCTGCCGGATGGTGGAGCTGACCGCCCGGATGGACAGCGATGAGCTGGAGACCTTGGCCCTCCGGGTCCGGGACACCGCCGGCACATTGCTGAAGGAGTAATGCTATGGCATTTGAAGGACTTTCTGAAAAACTGTCCGCCGCCTTTAAAAAGCTGAGAGGCAAGGGCCGTCTGTCCGAGGCCGACGTGAAGGAGGCCATGCGGGAGATTCGTCTGGCCCTCCTTGAGGCCGACGTCAGCTTTAAAGTGGTCAAGCAGTTTGTGTCCCAGGTCACCGAGAAGGCCGTCGGGGCCGATGTGCTGGAGGCCCTCTCCCCCGCCCAGCAGATTATTAAAATCGTCAACCAAGAGCTCACCGATCTGATGGGTGGGTCGGCGGCCAAGCTGACCATCTCCCCCAAGCCCCCCACGGTAGTGATGATGGTGGGCCTCCAGGGCGCGGGCAAGACCACCAACGGCGCCAAGTTGGCCGGCCTGATGAGAAAGCAGAACGGCAAGCGGCCCCTGCTGGCCGCCTGCGATATCTACCGCCCCGCCGCCATCCAGCAGCTGGAGGTGGTGGGCAGACAGCTGGACATCCCTGTCTTCCAGATGGGCCAGACCAATCCGGTGAATATCGCCAGAGCCGCCGTGGAGCATGCCACAGCTCACGGCAACGACATGGTGTTTCTGGACACTGCCGGCCGGCTCCATGTAGACGAGGAGTTGATGGATGAGCTGCGGAATGTCAAGGCCGCTGTGGAGCCCACTGAGATTCTGCTGGTGGTAGACGCCATGATCGGCCAGGACGCGGTAAACGCCGCCAAGGCCTTTGACGACGCCTTGGATATTGACGGGGTGGTCCTCACCAAGCTGGACGGCGACGCTCGGGGCGGTGCGGCTCTGTCCATTAAAGCAGTGACAGGAAAGCCCATCAAATTTGTGGGCGTAGGCGAGAAGCTGGACCAGATCGAGGTCTTCCACCCCGACCGGATGGCCAGCCGCATTCTTGGCATGGGGGACATGCTCTCCCTCATTGAGAAGGCAGAGCAGAGCTTCGACCAGAAAAAGGCTCTGGAGCTCCAGGAAAAGCTGCGGAAAAACAAATTTACCCTCACTGACTTCTACGACCAGATGAAGCAGCTGAAAAATATGGGCTCTATGACTGATATTCTGGGGATGATCCCTGGGGTGAAGGCCAGCGATCTGGAGGGGGCGTCCATGGACGAGAAGCTCCTCCAGCGGATGGAGGCCATCATTCTGTCCATGACCCCCGCCGAGCGGGAGGACCCCAAGCTGCTTAACTCCAGCCGGAAAAAGCGCATCGCCGCCGGGTCTGGCACCCAGGTGGTGGATATTAACCGGCTGCTCAAGCAGTTCGACATGCTCCAAGCCATGACCAAGCAGTTCTCCGGAGGCAAGATGCCAAAAAATCTACGGAAAATGATGGGCAAAAAGGGACGGAGCAGTTTTCCCGGAATGGGTGGGATGCCCTTTTAATTCGCTGGCTTCACTGTGTAAGGGCGGCCTGTGGCCGCCCACCGGAACCGGCCCGGTATTGCCCGGGCGGCCCTACAGGATTGGGTAAAACACAAAACCTGTGTTTTCCATATAAACAAACAAATTCATTTGGAGGTGAAGATACATGGTTAAAATCAGACTGCGCCGCATGGGCGCCAAGAAGGCCCCCTTCTACCG
>CATKHE010000066.1 GCA_949747935.1 uncultured Eubacteriales bacterium | reverse complement strand
GTCCTCTGGTTTGGCAGCTCCCAATTTTTGCTGCTGCTCACCGACAAGCTGTACCTGGTCCCCATCGGCGCGGGCTATGTCTCCATGATGGCAATTGGACAGCCGGCCCAGACAATTGCGCCGGTGCTGAACGGCGTACTGCGGGCGGCGAATCACAAAAAAACACCGATGATCAGTACCGCCTCCGGTATCTGGCTGGTGCGGGTCCCCATCATTATCCTGACTGCCTTTGTGTTTCACGGCAGCATTTATGTGGTGTGGTTTGCGATTGCCATTGATCAGGTGTTCCGTCTGGCAATCTCCACCGCGTTCTTCCTGAGATTCAAGGTTCAAAACGCTGCCCTCCTGGGAAAAGCGAGCGGCGGCTAGGAGGTGTTTTATGGAAGCCGGCATACGAGCGATGTCCCTGATTGAGAAGCTCTCCTTTGAACGGGTCAGCGGGACCACAGGAGAGCACCAGGCCGCGCAGATTCTGTTACAGGAGCTGGACCGCATCGGCCTAAGGGGGTGGCTGGAGCCCTTTCCAGTCCGCTGCGGACATGTAGTCCACACATCATTAAAAACGGTACCGGACGGCGTTCAGATTCCCTGTATCGGATATGAGCTGTCCGCATCTGCAGATGAGCTGGAGGGAGAACTACTGTATGTGGAGCAGCTTCAGCCCGCTCTGCTGGCCCGGGCGAAGGGGAAAATTGTTTTGATGGACGGCAAGCTGACCAATGCCAGCTACTATCAGCTGACGGAAGCCGGCGCGATTGGATTCATCACTTACATGGGTCGTTTTTGGGATGATTTTTCCATCGGCCAGTTCAATCAACCGCGGCTGAAGGACATCCAGCTCTCCATGCGGGCCATTCCGGGGGTGCAGATTCACGCCCGGGACGCGGTGCAATTGATCGTCTCCGGTTGTAAGCGGGTCCGGATTTCCTTGGGGCTGTGTGAGATTTCGGGGCAGTCACACAATGTCGTCGCAGAAATTCCGGGGACGCAGTATCCGGAAGAGGTAGTCGCTTTTACGGCCCACTACGATACGGTTGGCCATTCCATCGGCTCATATGATAACGCCTCGGGCGCGGCGATGATGATGGAGCTGGCCCGTCTGTTTGCCCAGGACCCCGGAAAACGTACCTTAAAGTTTATTTGGTGCGGGTCGGAGGAGGCTGGCCTGGAGGGGGCCCAGGCGTATGTGAACCGCCACGCTGAGGAGTTGTCCTCCATCCGTCTGGTCATTAATGGAGATCTGCTGGGCTCTGCTATGGGCGCCGATTATGCAATTGCCATGGGCGATACCGATTTGGCTGATTTCCTGCGCCAGCTGGCGCTGGAGGAAGGTGTGCCGGCAATCGTCACCCGTCATGCGATTCCCAGCGATTGTACCGTTTTTGCAGACAAGGGAGTTATTGCTGTGGGCTTTGGCCGGTATGGGACGCCAGAGACGGCCGCTATGCACGATCGGAATGACAGCAGCACCTTTCTCAGCGCGGCGGCGATGGAGCGGAGCATACAGTTTGCCTATCGGTTCAGCCGCGAAGCGGCCAACCGGGAGGTCTTGCCCTTTTCCAGGAAGATACCGGAGGATATGAAACAAATGGTGGATCAGTACCTTTTTAATGAGGTCCGGCATAAATTATAAATAGGAGGTAACAAGATGATATCCCCCAAATTCAGCGATATCGTTCAGGTCGCAGTGGTTGTAACCGACATTCAATCCGCAATGGAGCGTTACGAGACGGTCTATGGAATCGGCCCCTGGGAAACGATGCACCTGACGCGGGACAGTGCCCGCGATATCATCGTAAACGGAGTGCCGATCTCCGAGAAGGAGGATTATCAGGTCATTTTGGCTATGGCCCGCGCAGGCAATATGAATCTGGAGCTGATCCAGCCGCTTACGCCCAATTCGGATTATTATACATTCCTTCAGGAGCATGGAGAGGGCTTTCACCATGTGGCAATTGTGCAGGACCCGTCCTTCTTTTCTTTGATGGAAGAGCGGGGGATCAAGCAGCTGGCCAGTGCGACGATTGGACACACCGATTGCGTCTACTATGATACGCGGAAGGATCTGGGATTTATTGTAGAGACCTTTCATGAAACTGAAGCGGCCGGCCGTTGAATCCCTGTTTCGCTCCTAAGGACCGCGGAAGTACCTGATGAATGCAAAATTTTTTTGGAGTGAAAAATAGTGGACAGCGCCTTCCCCGTGGATCAGGGAGGGCGCTTTGATTATCAATAGGTCTGCTCTTCCCGACTCATCGTGTCCCCTACCGCGGACAGACTGCGGTTCGCCAGTCGAGGGTAAAGATGAACTGCGATGTACGGGGGAGCTTTACAGAACTCTTCAAGTCGGCCAGTTGCGGACAGTTCAGTGTGAATATTCCCAAGCCCGGCGTGACCAAGGGACAGCACTGGCACAACACGAAATGGGAGTTTTTCATTGTAGTATCCAGGCACGGACTGATCCAAGAGTGTAAAATCGGCTCTGATGAGGTGCTGGAGTTTGAGGTGAGTGGAGAGAGAATCGAGGCGGTCCATATGCTGCCAGGATACACACACAATATCATCAATCTGAGCGAGACGGACGATCTGGTGACATTGATGTGGGCCAACGAGTGCTTTGACCCGGTGCAACCCGATACCTATGGAGAAAATGTTTAAACAAGAAGGTAGAAAGCAGTTTCTTTTTTCCTGTGCTGCGCGATTGCCACAGTGTGGATGACTGGATGCTCCGACCGTTCCCAAGAAAATAAGGGTACAGTGGAACTGGAGCCCATTGAACAAGCAGTGCTCAGCAGTCAAATGAGTCATGAGCTGTATACCCTGTCAGTGAAGCATGAGCCGCTTATCAGCCGGGAGCTGTTTGAACAGGCACAGGCTGCCCGCTCTAAGACTGCGGCAAAATATGTGCAGAATGAAAAAGCATCGTTTAC
>CATKHE010000065.1 GCA_949747935.1 uncultured Eubacteriales bacterium | reverse complement strand
GTCTACGGCAAGCGGCACACCCTGTCCGGCCTGAACGAGGCGGTGGCTGACCTGGAGAAGCTCCACACCCTGGTAAAGGAGCGCCACAATTACGAGATCCGCCTGTCCCGCCCCCCACACTATGTGGATGGCATCGCCGGGGGCTTCTCCAGCTACGACGCGTACGCCCAAATGGGCTACCAGTATATGGCGGCCAGCTTCGACGGGGCGGGCTGGCTCCCCCTGTCTTCCTACGAGGCGGAGGTGGAGGCCACCTGGAAGCCTATCGCCCAACGGCTGGAGGCCGACCCCGACTACTTCTGCGGTCAGATCATCTTCCAGAAGGACGGCTACAATATGGCCCGCCGCTCTCCCATCGCCCACGGGCTGGACAAGCAGTTGGAACTGCTCACCGCCCAGGGGTATAAGGTGGTTACAGTTTCCCGGCTGATGGAGCTGTCCCCTTTCCTGGATATACCCCAGAGCGACCCCCGGGGGGCGGCGGCGAAGAAGCTGTTGGAGGCGGGCTGGTGCCCCGCCTACCGAGACAACACCATCCGGCCGGACAGCCCCCTTACCCGGGGGGAGCTGGCCATGATGGCCTTCGGCTGGGAGGCGGCGGATACCCGCGTTGCCCTGGTCCAGGGGGAGGAGAAGCTGCCCTGGCCCGACCTGAAAGCGGAGCACCCCTACGCCGCCCCGCTGCTGCTGGCCGTCAAGGCCGGGTGTCTGTCCGACCGGGAGGGCAAGGCGGCCCCCGACGCCCCCGTTACCGGGGAGGAGGTGGAGCGGTTCCTCTCCGCCCGCCTGGGCAGGGCTCCGGAGGGGGTCCCCCAGACCCTCACCCATGGGGCGTTTTTCCAGCTGACCGCCCCGCTGCTGTAACGAAAAAACTCCGGTTTCCCACGGAAACCGGAGTTTTTTGATTCAACGGCGGACCCACTTGCCGAAGAGGGTCTTTTTAAACTTGAGCATAGCCTCCTGAGCGGGGGCGTAGTTCTTGCACTTCTGAAGGTACTCCACGCCTTTTTTGATGTCCTGAGGGGCGCCCAGGCCCTCGGTATAGATGGTTCCCAGGCCGTAGTTGAGGAGGTTGGTGCTGTAGTCCACCTCCTGGAAGAGCATCAGGGCCCGGGCCGGGTCCTTGACGCAGCCGTAACCGAAGAGGTAGCAGGTGCCCAGCATGTCGTTGCCCCAGGTATTTTTCTGGCTGTGGGCCTGCTCGAAGAGCTGGACCGCCCGGGCATAGTCCTGCTGGATGCCGTCCTTGCCATGGAACAGCAGCTCCCCGGCCCGGTTGGCGCAGCCGATCTGGTCCGGGTCCTGGAGGCCCAGCTCGTAGCACTTCATGGCCTGCACGCAGTCCTTGGGCACCAGCTTACCTTCCTGGAAGGTTTTGCCGATGTAGTACCAGCTGGACAGCTGGCCCTGTTTGGCGGCGGCGAAGTACAAATCCAGGGCCTCCTGGGTCCGGCCCTCCCGATTCAGCAGGAAGCCGGCGTACCGCTCCTGCCAGTCGGGGTAGCCCAGCTCGGCCCCCCGCCGGGCGATGGCCTCCGCCTTGGACTTGTCTGGCTCCATGACCCCCTCCTCGCCGTCGCAGTAGAGGTTGTACATGTTCCGGCCGGCAAAGCCCATGCCGCCCTCAAAGGCCTTCTCAAACCAGGGCAGGCACTTCAGCTCGTTCTCCCGCAGCCACTGGCCGAAGGCCGCCTTGGAAGGAAAATCCTCGGGGCCCTTGCCCTCGATGCGCACCACGTCCAGCCAGAAGTAGGTGTTGCCGATCATGTTCATGGCGAACAGACATCCCGCCTGGGCCTTCTCATACACCGCGTTCCACACATCCCGGAGGCTGGGGTAGTGCTTCTTCATGGCCTCCTCCATCTCGGGGGTGAGCATCCCGCACCGCATGGCCCCCAGGACGCCCATGGCGCTGCCGTTGATAATGCTCTGACGGATCAGATGCTCCACGGCCTCGTCGTTGGGCTGGAAGGGGTGGTAGTCCCAGCTGTACTGGGGCCCGGAGACGCACCGGGACAGGATATAGGCCGCGTCGCCGTCACCGGCGTTGGCGGCGTCGGCCAGGGGCTGGACGGCGGCGGCCGCCTTCTCCCGGTCATAGCTGTAATAAATGGCCTCCAATGCGTTGTCTACCGCGTCGCTGAAATACTTGCCCATAATGATCCGCTCCTTTTTGCTTTATTTTCTTATCTCTTTCTCCATTTTTTTGGTGATATCCTTCCACTGGGTAAAGTCCGGGTCGAAGGTGCCCTCCGACATCTGGAGCAGCCACTCCCGGGCCTGTCGGTCGGGGCATTTGGTCTCAAACACCCGCAGCTTGTCCGGGTCGGGGCGGCTGGCGTTGACGGTGACCCGGCCGTCCGACCTGTCCCCCGCCTTTAAGTACAGATACCGCGGCCCGGCGAAGAGGGCCACCACCGTATATTTCCCTTCGGCCAGCCCCTCGCCGGCCAGCTCCACGTCCCGGCGGGTGAAGGAGTCATAGTCGCGGGTGACACCAGTGCGGTCGCTGATGGACAGCCGGGCCCGGGCCTGCTGCCGGGGCTGCTGGCGGACAGGGGGGACGTAGACGGCCCCCGACCTGTCCCGCAGCCGCTCCTGCTCGGCCTCCTCAGCCAGCCGCTGGTCCCGGCGGCGCTGGAAGGACCGCTCTCTGGACTGCCACTCCTCCTCGGTGCAGTCCAGAAAACGCGCCATACAGGCGTGGTCGTCAAAGTGGGCCTCGGGGGCCCGCAGCCGCAGGCAGGTCACCGCCGCCTGGAGCTCGGCGGGCTTACGCATGCCGGTGGTCTGGACCTGCCTGCGGTCGTCCACGATGTACAGCTCGACGATCCGGGCGGACTGCCGCCGGCCATTGCTGTAGTGGACCTTGATCTCGTCCCGGGAGAACACCCCCCGAATCCGGGGGATGGCGCTCACGTCGTCGCC
>CATKHE010000064.1 GCA_949747935.1 uncultured Eubacteriales bacterium | reverse complement strand
TGTGATCTATTCAGACATGGCGGACGGCCACAGGCCGCCCCTACAATTTCTTTCTCTGCCAGTCTGGAATCGCCTTGGCCTGCTCATACAGGCGGACGTAGCTCCGGTGGCGGCTGGAGGCGATCTCCCCCACCTTTACAGCCATCAGAACGGCGCACCCCTTCTCCTTCACATGGACGCAGTCCTGAAACTGGCACTTCCCCAGGTAGGGGGCAAACTCCCGGAAGGCGTATTGCAGCTCCTCTTTCTGGGCCAGCTCCATCTTGTCCACATCGAAGGAGGAGAAACCCGGGGTATCCGCCGCCAGCGCCCCGCAGGACAAGCGGAAGAGCTCCACATGCCGGGTGGTGTGCCGCCCCCGGCCCAGCTTATCGCTGACCTCCCCGGTGGCCAAATCGAAGTCACGCTCCAAGGCGTTTAAAATGCTGGATTTGCCCACCCCGGAGTTGCCGGTAAAGGCGCACACCTTGCCCGCCAGGAGTCGGCGCAGCTCCTCCAGTCCCTCGCCGGTCTGGGCGCTCACCCGGAGGGCGGGAAAGCCCGCCCTCTCATAGATACCAGCCAAGTCCTTCCCCGGTTCCAGGTCACACTTGTTGACGCAGATCAGAGTCTCACATCCCCGGGTGGCGGCAATCGCCGCCACCCGGTCAATGAGAAAGGGATCGGTCGCCGGGACCGCCTGGGAAGCCACCACTACCAGCAGGTCGATGTTGGCCACCGCGGGGCGGTAAAACTCATTTTTCCGGGGCAGAATCTCATCTAAGGCGCCGGAGCCGTCCTCCAGCGGAGTAAACCGCACCCGATCCCCTACCAGGGGAGCGAGGCCCGCATGACGGTGCTTCCCCCGGGCCCGGCAGGTCACAACAGACTGTCCGTCGTCCACATAGTAGAAGCCACTGAGGGCCTTTCGGATCACACCCTCATTCATGAGTCAAAATCCACCGTTTTGGTTCCACTGGCCACGCCGTTAATATAGATTGCCACTTCTTTGGTTCCCATACCGGTCATTCCCTGAACGGCCACATCCACCGCAGTGTCCATGGTGGCATCCGCAGTGGCGCTGCCCACCTCTACGCCGTCCAAAAGCAGACGTATAGTAACAGAGCCCTCATAGCCCTCCAACGAGACATTGACCATCTTGGTCACTGGCGTGGGCTCCTCCACAGGAGGCGGGTCGGGAGGCAGAGTAGCCGGGTCGGGACCCTTGCTGATCACCAGATTGACCTCGGTTCCCTCGGTGACGTCGGTGCCCTCAAGGGGGTACTGGCTGATGACCTTGCCCTCCTCAATCTCGTCGTCATACGCCTCCTGCTCAACATTGCCCTGTGCCAGATTGCAGTTGTCGATCTCAGTCAGGGCTCTGGCCTTGGTCATCCCCACCAGCTTGGGCATACGGAAGGGCTTGTCCTCTGGTCCCTTGCTAATGAGAATCTTTACCTCCGTGCCAGGAGGCACATCGACGCCCTCCATCGGGGTGTAGGAGATGATGAAACCCTGCTCGATGGTCTCATGGTTCTCATATTCGGGTACGCTGGGCCTTAGCCCGATATTCTTCAGCGCAGTGGAGGCATCCATATAGTTCATTCCATTTAGAGGGATCATCTTCACCAGCTTCGGACCGCCGCTGATGGTCACCTTGATTTCGGTGACGCTCTCCGTCACTTCCCGGTTCCCCTTGGGCTCCTGATCGATGATGGTTCCGGGCTCCGCATCGTTGGCTACCGTTTCTCCCTCCACCAGGGTAAAGCGGCCCAGCAAATCTGTATCGTCCTTGATCTCCTCATAGACTCTGCCCGTCAAATCAGGCACCGGGTACATCTCCGCGGGGGTCATGAGACCGGAGAAGACCGTATTAATCAGAAAATAAGCCACCAGCCCCACAAAGAGCAGGACAGCCGCAGCAGCCAGAAAGATAGGCCACACCGGATTTCGGCGGGGATAGTCGTCCTCATCATCCTCCTCGTATTGCCGGCTCCGCCGCCGGTCCCGCTCCTCCTGATGCCGGCGCTCTGAGCCTCCCCGGCCAGAGGATGTATGAACAGCAGGCCGGACCTGGGTGCGGTCGTCGTCCAACTCCTCCTCCGGGTCAAACTCAGAGGAATTATAGTCGAAGTTAATGTTGGGGTTCTTGCGGAATTCCTCCAGATCGGACAACATCTCGTCAGCAGACAGATAGCGGTTGTCCGGATTGGGGGCCATGGCCTTCATGGTGATGACCTCCAGCGCCTCTGGGATAGAGGGCTCCAGTTCCCTGGGAGACAGAGGGATGGAATTGATGTGCTGAATCGCCACCGACACAGGGGTATCTCCCTCAAAGGGCAGGCGGCCGGTGAGCATCTCATACAGGACCACCCCGGCGGAGTACAGATCGGACCGGGCGTCGATATGGCTGCCCCGGGCCTGCTCCGGGGAGATATAGTGGACCGAGCCCAAAGCCTCCTGGGTCAAGGTGCTGTGCCCGCCGGAGGCCACCCGGGCAATTCCGAAGTCAGCCACCTTCACGCTGCCGTCCCGCAGGACCATCACATTGTGTGGCTTTATGTCCCGATGAATAATCCCCCGACTGTGGGCGTGGCCCAAAGCCTTGGTGATCTGGGTGATAAAGTGGAGGGCCTCCCGCCAGTTCAGCCTGTTCCCCTTCTTCTGCATGTATTGCTTCAGGGTAATGCCGTCGATCAACTCCATGACGATGTACTCCAGCTCGGAGGAACGGCTCACATCATAGACAGCCACAATATTGGGGTGGGACAGCATGGCGACAGCCTGAGACTCATCGTGGAACCTGCGGCGGAACTCGGCGTCCTGAGACAGGTCCTCCCGCAAAATCTTAATGGCCACCAGCCGGTTCAACCGGTGGCATCGGGCCTTATACACCTTGGCCATACCGCCGGTGCCCACCAGCTCCAATATCTCATATCGGTTA
>CATKHE010000063.1 GCA_949747935.1 uncultured Eubacteriales bacterium | reverse complement strand
GCCCGGTCGTGTTCAGGGGGCGGCTGGAGCGCGTCAGCAATGGCGCGTCGAGATAGATGGCTGTCTTAAAAGACAGAACCCGGCTTACAGGCTTACTGCGATAAAAAACAGCGAGGGACCCTCTATCCCCCGCTGTTTTTTTATGCTCATTTTACATTTTTCTTCCCATGCCAAAAAATTCCCTTGACTTTCCACTTGGGGGAAGGTGTATGGTAAACCTGGACTGGGGACGGCGGAGCGGAATCTTTCCCAAATCTTTACGCTTTTCTTTACCGACTCCTTTACCCTTCAACGGTATCGTTTAGGAGCCGGGATCAGGCGGTAAAATTTAATGAAACTTTTATCTTTTCTTCTGAGAAATGTAAGATTTCCCCGCTACAATAATTCCCAGACGAAGACCGGGGCACCGGACTTTAAAAGAACGGGCAGGTCCCGTAAGCAGACATAATGGCAAGGAGGAACACTATGGAAACCACCCAGATACCCGCCCAAGAAACTACGACAGAGCTTGCACCGAAACCAAAAAAGAAATTTCCCGCCCTCCGCCTTCCCCCGAAGCGGAAGAAATGGATCCGCAGAATCGCTGTTCTGGCCGTGATCGCCCTGGGAGCCTACTGGTTTGTGAATCGCTCCGGGCAGGGAGGCGGCGTCCCCGCTATGGGGCAGTACACCCCGGACGCCGTACAGCGCCGGGACCTGACCTCGGCCGTATCCGGGACAGGGACCGTCACCCCCATTGACTCCTACTTCCTCAAGCCCCTGGTCACCGGCGAGGTGCTGGAGGCCCCCTTCGAGGTGGGCGACCGGGTGGAAAAGGGACAGCTGCTCTACCGTCTGGACGCCAAGGATGCGGAGATGAGCATCGCTCAGGCTGAGCTGGCCGTCCGTCAGGCCCGGAAGAGCTACGATGACCTGGCCTCCAACCTCACCGTCCGGGCGGGCGGCAGCGGAGTTGTCCAGAAGGTACTGGTCCAGAAGGGAGACATGGTTTCCCCCGGCACGCCCATTGCCGAAATCGCCGATACCTCCACCCTCACAGTCACCCTGCCCTTCCACTCCGCTGACGCACAGGGCATCGCCGCCGGCCAGGGGGCTCAGGTAACCATTGCCGGCACCATGGAGACCCTGCCCGGCACGGTGGAATCGGTGTCCTCCGCCGACCTGGTGGGAGCGGGAGGCGCCCTGGTGCGGCAGGTGAAGATCCGGGTAAGCAACCCCGGCGCGCTCACCGCCGCCAATGCCGCCACCGCCACGGTGGGGGACGCGGCCTGTGCCGGCTCTGCCAATTTTGAGGAGAATCTCCGCCAGACAGTGGTGGCCCAGGCCAGCGGCGAGGTCACCGGGGTGAACGTCACCGCCGGCAGCAAGGTGTCCGCCGGGTCAGCTCTGGCCACCCTGGGCGGGGCCGCCGTCCAAAGCTCTCTGGAGGACCTGTCCATCGCCCTGGAGAACGCAAACCTCTCCCTCCAGCGCTCCCAGGACGCTCTGGAGAACTACACCATCACCGCCCCTATCTCGGGCACTGTGATTGAAAAGAACATCAAGGCCGGGGACAACGTGAACAGCATCGAAGCCGGCGCCCTGGCTGTCATCTATGACCTGAGCTACTTAAAGCTGGAGATGAACATCAGCGAGCTGGACCTGAGCAAGATTGCGGAGGGCCAAAAAGTGGACATCACCGCCGACGCCATCCCCGGCCAGGTCTTTGAGGGCAAAGTGGACCGGGTGAGCATCAACGGCACCACCACCAATGGTTTCACCACCTATCCCGCCACCATCCTCCTGGAGGACTATGGCGGGCTGAACCCGGGCATGAACGTGTCCGCCGATATCGTGGTGGAGCGGGTGGAGAACGCCTTGTCCATTCCCGCATCCGCGGTCCAGCGTGGAGACACCGTGCTGGTGCCCCTGGAGGGCTGCCTGTCCCCCGACGGAGCCTCGGTGATCGACCCCACCAAAATGGAGGAGCGGACCGTCACCCTGGGCGGCGGCGACGGGGAGTATGTGGAGATCACCTCCGGTCTGAGCGAGGGGGACACCGTTCTGGTGCCCCTCCAGGCTCAGGGCGGCATGGGCGGCGGAGTAATGGCCGCCGCGCCTGCAGGAGGTTGATGAACGGTGGAACACCTCATTGAACTGAAAAACGTCTATAAAATATATCAGATGGGCTCG
>CATKHE010000062.1 GCA_949747935.1 uncultured Eubacteriales bacterium | reverse complement strand
CTTCTTCTCCCTGTCCATTACGGGCAGCGGAATGATTGTCTACGGGGCCTACCTCTCCCCGGAGGAGGACGTGGTCTCCCTGGCCAAGCAGACCGCCCTCTTCGATACCATCGCCGCCCTGGTGGCCGCCCTGGTGATCATCCCCGCCTGCTTTGCCTACGGGCTGGACGTAGGGTCGGGGCCCTCCCTGCTCTTTGTTACCCTGCCCCACATTTTGCAGGATATCCCCCTGGGCCGGCTGTTCGCCGTCATCCTGTACACCGCTATGGTGTTCGCCGGGGTGAGCTCCCTGCAAAATATGTTTGAGGCGGTGGGCGAATCCCTCCTCCACCGCTTCCCCAGGCTGAACCGGAAGGTCATGCTGGCCATCCTGTGCGTCATCTGCCTGGGCATCGGCCTGAACATGGAGCCCATTTTCAAGTGGGGTCCCTGGATGGACATCGTGTCCATCTATATCATCCCCATCGGCGCCACCCTGGGAGCGGTGTCCTGGTTCTGGATCATGCGGCGGGAGGAGCTGATGGAGGAGATCAACCGTGGGGCGAAAAAGCCCTCGGGACAGCGGTGGTACAGCGTGGGCCGGTATCTCTACGTCCCCTGCGCCATCATCCTGTGCTGCGTGGCACTGTTCCTGAAGGTGGCGTTTTGAGGGGATAAAGTGGAAAATCTGCTGAGAGAAGCCGCCTCCGATTACCGCGCCTTTTGTGAGGCGGCGGAGACCCTTGTGTGGGCGGCGGCGGAGGAGCGGCACGATGTGTTCCGGATGGACGCCCTGGGGATCATGCTGGACTGCCTGGAATTTCCTCTGGGATATGTGGAGAAAAATCTGGTATCCGCCTATGTCCGGACGGTGCTGTCCAGCATGGCCTGGGCGGAGGAATGGGACAGGGATTTTTGGGATATCCCCCGGCGGGAGCGGCGGAGGTGCCTGACCAAGGGCGCGGACCTGTATCGGGGGTACGCTGTGGCCCGGGAGGTTCGTCTGATCCGCCGGAGCTGGGAGCATCTGACGGGGGAGATGGAATTTTTTGCCCAGGCCCATTGGCGGGAGCTGAACCAGCTTGGATATCTGGACCGCATGGCCGGCGGAGCAGTTGTGGAGATTGGCGGAAGCTATGCCATGGACTATGTGTATTTCGTGGTGAAGGGGGACCGGACGCTGATGGTATCCTGCGGCTGCTGGGACTGAATCGAGTTGTGGAAAGGTAAGGGAAAGAGCTATGACATTTGAACTGAAAAAAGGCGGTCTGCGGGCTGCGGCCCGGACCCTGGGCGGGGAGCTGGTCTCCCTCCGGGACGGGAGCGGCCGGGAGCATATCTGGGAGGGGGACCCGGCCTTCTGGTCGGGGCAGAACCCCATCCTATTCCCCATCGTGGGAGCCCTGAAGGAGGGCAAGGTAGACATCGGCGGAACGGTCTACGAGATGGGCCGCCACGGCTTCGCCCGGGGGATGGAGTTTGCTCCCGCGGAGCAGGGGGAGGACTTCGTCACCCTGGAACTGCGGGAGACCGAGGACACCTTAAAGTGCTACCCCTTCCCCTTCTCCCTCAAGGTGACCCACCGGCTGCTGGAGGACGGCTTCGCCACCACCTTCTCCGTGACCAACACCGGGACTGCCCCCATGCCCTTCTGCGTGGGCGGCCACACCGCCATCCGGCTCCCGGAGGGAGCGAGCTTCGAGGACTACGAGCTGGTGTTCGATGTGCCGGAGCAGGCGGACAGTCACCTGCTCACCCCCCAGGGCATCATCCGCCACGACGGCAGGAGGACCATGCTGAACGGCGGCATAACGCCCCTGGACTACGACACCTTCGCCCAGCTGGACACCATTATTTTCAGTATGCTGCGCTCCGGAAATGTATCCCTGGTCCACCGGGAGACGGGCCGGGGGCTGCGGCTGGACTTCCACGAGTTCCCCATGGTGGCCTTCTGGACCAAGCCGGGAGCCCCCTTCCTGTGCCTGGAGCCCTGGCAGGGCTGCGCCGCTTGGGACAACGAGACCGGGAAATTCGAGGACAAGCCCTTCTGCACCGTCCTCCAGCCTGGGAGCGAGAAAAATCTCACTTACTCCCTTCATATTCTATAATTTTACAACCCTCCCCCGCAGGGGAGGGCTGATTCTTTGCTCTTGCCAAACCGCCTCCGCCGGCGTATAATAGGGAAAACTCGGCAGGACAGCTACTGCCGAAAGGAGCTTTTTATGGTTTTTATCTCTTGGAACGTCAACGGCCTGCGGGCCTGCATGAAAAAGGGATTTCTGGACTTCTATCAGGGGCATCGCCCCGACTTTCTCTGTCTCCAGGAGACCAAGATGGAGCAGGGACAGGCGGACGTCCCCCTGGGGGAAGGCGTGCTGGAGTATTGGAACTCCGCCGACAAGAAGGGCTACTCAGGAACCGCGGTTTTTACCTCTCACGCCCCCATCGCCGCCGCTTACGGCATGGATATCGACCAGCACGACCACGAGGGGCGGCTCATCACCCTGGAGTATGAAGCATTCTATCTGGTTTGCTGCTACACCCCCAACGCCCAGGACGGGCTCAAGCGCCTGGACTACCGGATGGAGTGGGAGGACGCCCTGCGGGACTACCTTGTTTCCCTGGACAAGACCAAGCCGGTGATCTACTGCGGCGACCTGAACGTGGCCCACCAGGAGATCGACCTGAAAAACCCAAAGACCAACCGGGGCAACGCCGGTTTCTCCGACCAGGAGCGGGAAAAGATGACTGCCCTGCTCTCCTCCGGCTTTACCGACACCTTCCGGTTCCTCTACCCCGACCGGGAGGGGGCCTATTCCTGGTGGTCCTACCGCTTCAACGCCCGGAAAAACAACGCCGGGTGGCGCATCGACTACTTCATCGTCTCCGACCGCCTGCGGGACAAGATT
>CATKHE010000061.1 GCA_949747935.1 uncultured Eubacteriales bacterium | reverse complement strand
TTCGCCCTTCAGGCCGATATGGGCCCCCTGGGCGGCTTCGGAACTCTCCGAATGGGCCAGCAGCCACTTGTTCCGGGCGGTGAGCCACCTGTCCTCCTCGTTCAGGGGTGCGGCACCGGGAACACCGGTGTTGGTGCCCCGGGGCAGGACCACCGCCACCCGGAAGCCCTCGTCCTCGTTTACGTGGCAGGGGGCGTAGTGCAGGGTGGTGGCGTAGACCTCCACCGCCGCGCCGGCGGGCACCCGGAAGGCTTTCACCTTCGCCGTGTCCAGCACGCCGTCCACGATCTCCTCCTGCCTGGCCAGCAGGAGGATGAAGTCGCCGGTGCCCACGTTCACCTCGCTGTCCCGGTGGTACTCCAGGCAGTTCAGTTTCGTGTTCCGGCCCCAGCACATGCCCAGCTGGACAGGCATTCCGCCGTAGGCGTTATTTTGGAGCTGACCGTAGGTGCAAGTGGCCTCCAGCACGGGAATGCTGGGCTCGTAGGCTACCCCCGCCTCGGGCAGAGGGATGGTCTTCATAGCTTTCAGCAGGCAGGTGGTGTCGTAGCCCTCCAGCACCTTGCCGTAGGGGATGAACTCAGGGTCATGGATGGAATAAATTTTCATGGCGTATCACCTCGTAGTTTGTTCAGACAGGCCTGGCACAGCTTCCCGCTGATGGGGAGAAAGACTTGGGCGCAGGGGCCTACCAGGCAGGCGCATACAACGGTGCCCAGTCCCACCACACCTCCCAGCAGCCAGCCGGACAGGGCGAAAAGGACATCCACCGCCACCCGGACGGGGCCGAAGGGCTTTTTCAGCCTGTCGCTGAGCACCACCGCCACTAAATCGTTGGGGCCGGTACCTGCCTCGGAGCGGATGACCACCGTCATACCGAAGGCCAGTATGACGCACCCGGCCACCAGAGCCGGCAGCCGCCAGGGCAGGGCCAGCTCCTCGGGGAACAGGGGGGCCAGGGGGAGGGTCCACAGGTCGATGATGGGTCCGCCCAGGGCCATGCACAGCATTGTTCCGATGCGCACATAGCCGCAGGCGACGGCCAGCAGCACCAGCACGATCAGGAGGCTGACCAGCAGGTGGACCCGGCCGTGGGTCATCCACTCCGGCCAGGGCAGAGCTCGGTAGAGGCCCTGGACCAGTACGTTGAAGGGGTCGGAGCCCAGATCAGACTCCAGAAACAGTGTGACGCCCAGGTGGGCGACGGTAAGTCCCGCCAGCAACAGGACCACCCGGACGGCCAACTCAGTCCAGACGGCCTTTCTCACAGTCCCGCTCCGTTCATAGCGGCGAAGACATCCTTCAGCGCCGGGTAGACGGTCTTATACTGCTGATAGCGAGCTTCATACCGGGCGGCCAGTTCCGGGTCAGGGGAGACCGTCTCGGCGGTGCGGACCAGCGCTTCACAGGCCGCCGCCACGGAGGGGTACAGCCCGCAGGCCACCATAGCCAGCATGGCTCCGCCCATGCCTGGCCCCTGCTCCGACTCAGGGACGTCCAGCTGAATGTTCAGCACGTTGGCCATAATGGTCTTCCACAGGGGGCTCTTGGCGCCGCCGCCGCAGATCTTGCTGCGGTGGATGGGGATGCCCAGGGATTTCGCCACCTCGAAGCTGTCCCGGATGGCGAAGGCCACCCCCTCCAGCACCGCCTGGGTCAGGTCGGACCGGGTGGTATCCATGGTCATGCCCACAAAGGTGCCGCGGGCGTTGGTGTCGTTGATGGGAGAACGCTCCCCCATGAGGTAGGGCAGGAAGCAGACGTGGTTGTTCCCCAGCTTGTCGGGGGTGATATCCTGCTGCTCTCTGGAGTAGTCAGAGGTCTGGAAGATGTCCTCCATCAGCCACTTGTTGCAGCTGGCGGCGGAGAGCATACAGCCCATGAGATGGTAGTGCCCGTCAGCGTGGGCGAAGGCGTGGAGGGCGTTGTGGGGGTCCACCCCAAACTTCTCGCTGGAGATGAATACAGTGCCCGAGGTGCCCAGGGAGATGTTGCAGGCCCCCTCCCCCACAGTGCCGGTGCCCACGGCGGCGGCGGCGTTGTCCCCCGCCCCGGCGCAGACCACAACATGCTCAGGCAGGCCCAGCCGCTGTGCGACGGCGGGCAGGAGAGTGCCCACTTTTTCGTAGCTCTCGAAGAGCTGGGGCATCTGCTTCTCAGAGATGCCGCAGAGGTCCAGCATCTCCCTGGACCAGCACTTGTGCTCCACATCCAGGAGGAGCATCCCGGAGGCGTCGGAGCAGTCGGTGCAGTGGACACCGGTGAGGATGTAGTTGATGTAGTCCTTGGGGAGCATGATTTTCGCGATTTTGGCGAAGTTCTCGGGTTCATTCTCCCGCATCCACAAAATTTTGGGAGCGGTGAAGCCGGCAAAGGCGATGTTGGCGGTGAGCTTGGACAGCTTCTCTTTGCCCACCTCGTTGTTGAGGTAGTCCACCTGTTTTGCGGTGCGGCCGTCGTTCCACAGAATGGCGGGACGGATGACGTTGTCATTTTCGTCCAGCGCCACCAGGCCGTGCATCTGGCCGCCCGCTCCGATGCCGGCCACCTGGGAGGCGTCGAAGCCGGTGAGCAGCTCCGGGATGCCCTCCAGCACGGCCTTCCGCCAGTCTTCGGGATTTTGCTGACTCCAGCCGGGCTGGGGAAACTCCAGGGGGTACTCTTTGGATATGATGTTTTGGATGGTACCCTCCCCGTCCATCAGCAGCAGCTTGACGGCGGAGGTGCCCAGGTCGATTCCGATATACAGCATAGTACGCTCCTTATTTTGCGCCGGACTTGCGGCTGGTGACCACGTCGAAGAT
>CATKHE010000060.1 GCA_949747935.1 uncultured Eubacteriales bacterium | reverse complement strand
CTGGGTGTGCTCCAGACGGTTCTGGTAAGCGCCCAGGTCGCCGCGGACGGAGGACACGTTGTTGATGGCGTCCTTGACGGTCTGGATCGCGGCGGCGGCGCCCTCACGGGTGCCGATGTCGATGTCGGCAATGCCCAGAGCCTTGGTGTGCATATCGCCCACGGAGACCCGCAGCTGGTTGAAGTCGTCGCTGGTGTCGCCGATCTGGAGCACCAGACCGCCGTTGGCCTTGGTGCCGGTGGTGTTGCTCTCAAACTTCAGATAAATATCGTTGGCAGTCGCAGCATCGCCGCCATTGATCTTGTCGGTGGCCGCAGCAGTGAACACACTAACCTTCAGGCCGGTTTTCTGAGCGATCTCATAGGCGACGGTGTTCTGGTCTGCTGCGGTATTCAAGTCAGAACCAGTGCTAATGCCAATATAGGTGACATCCTTATCCAGCTTGCTCGCGTCAGCATCAATTTCGCCAATGGCGAACTTCTGGCCGTTGATCTCAAAGACCGCCTTGTCAGCATTGGTGCCATCATAGAGGGTGAGAGCGTTGCCACCAGCAGTAGCATCGTAAATCTTCACCATCGTGATATCATCAGTGCCTTCGGTGGTCGCAACAGCGGCAATCTTGCCTGTGGCAATGGCTTCATTTGCGGTACCGCCTTCGGTTTGGTCCGCGCTGGTGATAGTGATCCCATCAGCCCCAGCGTTTTTTGCCGTCATTGTAATGTTTGTGGCATCGGCGGCAAACTTGTAGTTTTCACCCAGGTTGGTCTTTTCCAGGGCCTTGGCAAAAGCATTGTTCAAATCTGCCTTAGAAATATCGGCCGGAGTAGTGCCGGTCTTGGCAGCAAGTGTAGCAAGCTCGTTGCCGTCCTGGTCGGTCAGTGTGGTAACACCCTTATCATCCACAGAGGCGGTCAGGGTAATGGCTTTGGAGGTGCCGTCGCTCAGGCCGATGTTCAGGGTGACAGTTTTGCCGTCAGTCCAAGGCTTAGTAGCAGTTACATCTGCCAGAGTGATCGTGCTGGTGGCCTTGGTGGCGTCCAAAGTCTCGGTCTCAACGTTGACAAAGCCCTTGGGGTCAACCTGAGTGGTGCCGCCCTCAGCGGCCAGGGAGCCGTCCAGGAGCTTGATGCCGTTGAAGTTGGCGGAATCGGCGATGCGGTTGATTTCGTCCCGCAGCTGGTTAACCTCTTTCTGGAGGGCCTCACGGTCGACCTCGTCCTGATAGGTGCCGTTGGCGGACTGGGTGGCCAGGTAGTCCATGCGGTTGAGCATGTCCTGGATTTCCTGCATGGCGCCCTCAGCGGTCTTGACCAGGGAGACGCCGTCCTTGACGTTCTTCTGAGCGGCTTTCAGACCGGTGATCTGAGCGCGCATCTTCTCGGAAATCGCCAGACCGGCGGCGTCGTCGCCGGCGCGGTTGATCTTGTAGCCGGAGGACAGCTTCTCCAGGTTCTTGGACAGAGCGGAAGCGTTGTTGTTGTAGTTGCGGTAGGCATTCATTGCCATAATATTGTGCTGAATACGCATGAGTTTGACTCCTTTCGTCTTTTAGTGTGCTCAGTGCATCCTTGCACAGGGCACAGGTCTGTTTTGCGCCCTCCGACAGGGCCGCCGTGGCCACAGCGGCCGGGGCTTCCGGCGCGGTACTATATTTCAGCCGGCCTAGGACCGGGTGAAACCGAGGTCAGCCGCCCTCCGGGCGGGGTTTTCTCTGCTCAACTATACTAATCGGCCATATTTTCAAAAAGATTATACCCTCCCGAAAATTTTTTCCGGCCCGCTTTCTCCCCGGAGCGCCGCCGGAAATTCAGCCCCGCCGCCTTGAAGTCCGGCGGGGCCTGTGGTAAAATGAAAAAACAGTCCATCTCATGCGGTTTTTGAAGGAGTGTGTGGTCAATGACATTGACGGAACAGATGATTCTGCTTCAGGCCCCCAACCCCGCTGCGGCGGAAAACGGGCGGAAGCTGTCAAAAAAGGGGAGCTTCTCTGCCCTGAAGAGGACGCAGGACGGTACGCTGTACTGGGCTGAGTGCGCCGGCAGCGGCAAGAACCCCTACCGGGTGTCCATCGACTGGACGAACCCGGACGCCCCGACGTGCCGGTGTTCCTGCCCCAGCCGGCAGTTCCCCTGCAAGCACGCCCTGGGCCTGATGTTTGAACAGCTGGCGGGAAAGGACTTCCAGGAGGCGGAGATCCCGGAGGACATCGCCGGCAAACGGGCCAAACAGGCGGCCCGGGCGGCCAAAAAGGAGGCGGCGGACGGCGCGCCGCCCAAGCCCAAAAGGACCAATACCGCCGCCCAAAAGAAAAAGCTGACCAAGCAGCTGGAGGGCCTGGACATGGCGGAGCGGATGGTGGACGACCTCCTCTCCTCCGGCCTGGGAACCCTGGCGGGGTCCTCCGCCCAGACCTATGACAAGCTGGCCAAGGACCTGGGCAGCTGCTACCTCACCGGCCCTCAGACCGCCTTTACCCGCATCGCCCTGGCGGTGCGCACCGTCCAGAAGGACCCGGAAAAGGCGGAGAGGGCCTATGCCGAGGCCCTGCGCATCCTGGTGGCTCTGCGCTCCACCATCAAGAAATCACGGGTTTTTCTCCAGGGCAAGCTGGAGGCGGGCAGCTTCACTCCGGAGGACTCCGCCCTCTTCGAGGCCCTGGGCGGCGTGTGGAAGCTGGAGGACCTGCGGGCCATCGACTCCTTCCGGGAGAACGCCAAAATCGTTCAACTGTCCTTCGACGTCAGCTTCGACGAGGCGAAAAAGGAGTATGTGGAGCGGGGCTGGTGGATCGACCTGGACAGCGGGGATATCTTCCAGACCTTGAACCTGCGCCCCATGAAGGCGCTGAAATATGTCAAGGGGGAGGACAGCCGTTTTGGCGTGCTGG
>CATKHE010000059.1 GCA_949747935.1 uncultured Eubacteriales bacterium | reverse complement strand
TGACAGCGTACCACCATCTCCAGCGGCCTCCAGCGTATCCGTGAGTGAAACCTCCCCCTGCAGCTTACGCTGCGCGCGAAAATGCATCAAAATTTCATTCTCAATGCATCGGCTGGCATATGTCGCAAGACGTACATTTTTGTCTGCCTTGAATGTGGAAATGCCTTTGATCAGTCCAATTGTCCCAATGGAAATCAAATCGTCCTGATCCCCTGTTTGGGCGTAATATTTTTTAACAATATGGGCCACCAAGCGCAAATTGTGTTCCACAAGGATGTTTCGAGCCTCCAGGTCTCCTTGGGCACAGCGCTCCAAATATACTTTCTCCTCCGCCGCCTTCAACGGACGCGGGAAGGAGCCCCCTCCTCCGGACAGGCGCAGGGTAAAAAACAGTCCATTCATCATCAGATAAATCATTGGCGACAACATTTATAAACACCTCCGCCCTACCCTATTCCGTTCCGGCACGTCCCTATACCCCAATCCGGCGATGGGGTTCCCCTTGAACTGGCACCTGCTCTGTACTATAATAAGCCACAGATATGGGGCGGATCAAAACGGCGGCATCGCTTTCATTCGCTCATAGAGAGGTGAAACCATATGAACTGGCTGGATTTGGCGCTCTTTTTATTGATATACTCCTTTCTAGGGTGGTGCGCCGAGGTACTGTACTATGCCGTAACAAAACGTAAATTCTGCAACCGAGGATTTCTCACGCTTCCTTTTCTGCTGTCCTATGGAGCGGCCTTTGATCTGATGATCCTTGCCCTACCCGCCTTGACAGGACGATATTGGCTACAATTTCTGTTCACCCTGGCCATTATCTCTGTGGCTGAGAGCTTCGCCGACCACATGAACCGGCAGTTGGGTCCTAATGTGGACTGGGGCAGGGAACGCAGCCGGATGCTGGGGGGCAGCCTGCGCGGACTGATTTTTTCTGCCGTCGTGGCCGCTGTGCTTTATGCGGTCTATCTGGTGGTCCATCCTCTGGTGCTGGCGCTGACGACTTTAGTGCCCCCCGCGGTAAAAACAATTACCGCAGGAGGCCTCCTGGCTCTGATCTCTGCGGACTTCGTGGGCGTTCTGTACACGCTGCGCACCGGGGGCCCCCAGGCCTACGAACGCCGGGAAGCGGACAGCAGCGAGGGACGGATCGCCGGAAAAATGACCGCCGCTGTCTGGCGCAGGCTTCAGAGGGCTTACCCCGGCATTTGCGAGATGCCCCTTGCGGAACAGAGAGTCTACACCTTCGCCAAAGGTATCTGTCTGGACAAGCTGGTTTGGGTATTCCTCACCACCGCCCTGCTGGGTGACATCATTGAAACTCTCTGGTGCGGCCTGGTCAACGGACATTGGATGAATCGGTCCAGCGTACTCTATGGCCCGTTCAGCTTTGTCTGGGGACTGGGGGCAGTAGTGCTCACCATCACCCTTCATCGGCTGGCCCACCGGGATTCTTTTTTCGTCTTCGCCAACGGTTTTGTCATCGGCGGCGTATATGAATACATGTGCAGCGTGTTAACCGAGCTGGTATTCGGAACTGTATTTTGGGACTACAGCCATATGCCCCTGAATATCGGAGGCCGGACCAACGTACTGTTCTGCTTCTTCTGGGGTGTGCTGGCGGTAGTATGGATCAAGGGGATCTACCCTTGGATGTCCCGTGTCATTGAGTCAATCCCTGCGCTGGCCGGCAAGGTCCTCACTTGGATTGTAGTAGTTCTCATGCTATGCAATGGTCTGCTCACTAGCGCGGCCATGCTTCGCTACAATGCCAGGGCCAACCGCCCCGAGGCGGACAACCACTTTGAGGAGCTGCTGGACCAGCAGTATGACAACACCTTTATTGAGCGCCGCTGGCCCAACATGATTGTGACCGACAAGCCCTTTTAACAAACCGGGAGCGGGGTGATCCCCGCTCCCGGTTTGTTCTTTCTCTCTCTTACCTGAGCCCTTTGGACAAACCGCTCCCGCCACAGTTCCCAAGGGTATATTTTTTCAGAAAATCCTGTCGGGCAAGGCCGGACGATAGTACAAATAATTTGTAGAAACGTCTATTTCAATTTCGGCCGATTTGTGGTATAATACCAATAAATCAAGATAAAGGAGCGGTTCTTATGTCTATTCTGGTCTGCGGCGGCGCCGGATATATCGGCAGTCATACCTGTGTGGAGTTGATTCAGGCGGGCTACGATATCGTAGTGGCTGACAATCTGTATAACTCCAGTGAGGAATCCCTTCTCCGGGTGGAAAAAATTGTGGGCCGGCATATCCCCTTCGTCAAAGCGGAGCTGTGCGACGAGGCTCAGGTGGAGGCCCTGTTCACCAACTACCCCGACATCGACGCGGTCATCCACTTCGCTGGGCTCAAGGCCGTGGGGGAGAGCGTGGCCAAGCCCCTGGAGTACTACTCCAACAACCTCATCAGCACTCTCTATCTGCTCCAGGCCATGCGCCGCCACGGGGTGAAGAGCTTCGTGTTCTCCTCCTCCGCCACGGTGTACGGTGACCCCGCCACCGTTCCCATTCGGGAGGACTTCCCCACCGGCGGCACCACCAACCCCTACGGCACCTCCAAGCTCTTCCAGGAGAAGATGCTCATGGACATCTGCGCCGCCGACCCCGCGCTGAACGTGGCTCTGCTGCGGTACTTCAACCCCATCGGCGCCCATGAGAGCGGCACCATCGGCGAGGATCCCAACGGCATCCCCAACAACCTGGTGCCATATATCGCCAAGGTGGCGGTGGGCCAGCTGGAGAAGGTCCACGTCTTCGGAAACGACTACAACACCCCCGACGGCACCGGCGTGCGGGACTATATCCACGTCGTTGACCTGGCCCGGGGCCACGTGGCGGGGCTGAAGAAGCTGGAGA
>CATKHE010000058.1 GCA_949747935.1 uncultured Eubacteriales bacterium | reverse complement strand
GTGCCAGCCGGACAGCAGGTCCCGCCGCCGCTCCGCCTCCATGGCGGGCTCATAGAGCCGGTCCAGGGTCCAGCTGCCCCGGATGTCGTCCAAGCTCCTCCACACCCCCGTGGCCAGACCGGCCAGACAGGCGGCCCCCAGGGCGGTGGTCTCCCTTATTTTGGGGCGGTACAGGGGCCGGTCCACAATGTCCGCCTGAAACTGCATGAGAAAGCTGTTGGCCGAGGCCCCGCCGTCCACCCGCAGCCCCCGCAGGGGGATGCCGGTGTCCTCCTCCATGGCCCGTAGCACATCGGCGGTCTGATAGGCGATGGACTCCAGGGCCGCCCGGATGATATGATTGCGGCCCACTCCCCGGGTCAGGCCCAGTATGGCCCCCCGGGCGTTCATGTCCCAATGGGGGGCACCCAGGCCGGTGAAGGCGGGCACCACATAGACCCCGGCGGTGTCCTCCACCTTGCCGGCAAAATACTCTGTGTCGGAGGAGTCGGAGATCAGCCCAAGCTCGTCCCTCAGCCACTGGACCACTGCCCCGCCCACAAAAATGCTGCCCTCCAGGGCATACTGGACCTTTCCGTTCAGTCCCACGGCAATGGTGGTGAGCAGGCCGTTTTTGCTGACGAAAGGGGTCTCCCCTGTGTTCATCAGCAGGAAGCATCCGGTGCCGTAGGTGTTTTTGGCCTCCCCCGGCTCAAAGGAGGTCTGCCCGAAGAGGGCGGCCTGCTGGTCGCCGGCAATACCGGCGATGGGCACCTCCACCCCCTGAATGTTCACATAGCCGTAGATCTCGCTGGAAGAACGCACCCGGGGCAGCATGTTCATGGGGATATCCAGTCGCCCGCAGATTCCCTCGTCCCAGCACAGGTCCTTGATGTTGTACAGCATGGTGCGGCTGGCGTTGGTCGGATCGGTGACGTGGACCGTTCCGCCCGTCAGCTTCCAGATCAGCCAGCTGTCCACCGTGCCGAACAGGAGGCTCCCCTGCTCCGCCCGCTCCCGCGCCTCCGGGGCATGGTCCAGAATCCACCGCAGCTTTGTGGCGGAGAAATAGGCGTCGATCAGCAGTCCGGTGCGGTCCTTCACATAGTTCGAGAAGGCGCGGTCGGCCTTCAGCCCCTCGCACAGCCCGGCAGTGCGGCGGCACTGCCACACGATGGCGTTGTACACCGGCCGGCCCGTGTCCTTGTCCCAGACGATGGCCGTCTCCCGCTGGTTGGTGATGCCAATACCGGCCAGCTCACGGATGTCCACCCCGCTCTGAGCCAGCACCTCCATCAGAACGCCGTACTGGCTGGACCAGATCTCCATCGGGTCATGCTCCACCCAGCCGGGCTGGGGGTAAAGCTGGGTGAACTCCTTCTGCGCCATGGCGATGATGTTCTGCTGCCGGTCGAAGAGAATGCAGCGGCTGCTGGTGGTCCCCTGGTCCAGGGCGGCAATATAGCGTTTTTCCATGGAGGGCCTCCTGTTCCTTTGTTTTTCTGTATTATAGCGCAGAACGGGTGGAAAAACAAGGGTGCGATCGTCTTGACAGCCGTTTCCGCCGTGTTATAATGGAGACAATCACATTGAAAAAGGAGATGTCCCAATGCCTCTCACCATTGAACACATCCGCGCCGCCCGGGAGCGCATCGCCCCCTATACGGTTCACACCCCCCTGCTCCGTCTGGAAAATCTGGACCGCTTTCTGGGCTGTCAGGTCTACGTCAAGCTGGAGTGCATGCAGAACACCGGCTCCTTCAAGCTGCGGGGCGCCATGAACAAAATTCTCTCCCTGACGCCGGAGCAGCGCGCCCAAGGTTTTGTGGCCGCCTCCTCCGGCAACCACGGCAAGGCTGTGGCCTATGCCGCCCGCCTTTTGGGCACCAGCGCCGCCATTGTCATGCCCAGCACCGCCCCCCAGCTGAAGGTGGACGCCATCCGGGCGCTGGGGGCCGAGGTGGTCCAGTGCGACGCTCCCCAGCGCTTCCAGGTGGCCGACGAGCTGTGCGCCCAGCGGGGCGCCACCATGATTCCCCCCTTCAACGACGAGCTTGTCATGGCCGGTCAGGGCACGGCGGGCCTGGAGATCCTGGAGCAGTGCCCCGAGCTGGACGCCGTTGTGGTCCCTGTCAGCGGCGGCGGCCTGATCAGCGGGGTGTCCACCGCCGTCAAGGCCCTGTCCCCCTCCACCAGGGTCTACGGGGCGGAGCCCGCCGCTCTCCCCCGATACACCGCCAGCCTGGCCGCCGGTCAGCCCACCCGGGTGGAGCAGAAAAAGACCCTGGCCGACGCCCTGGTGGCCCAGATTCCCGGCGAGCTGTGCTTCCCCTGTGTGGCTGCCCATGTGGACGGCTTCGCCGACGTGGAGGACAGCAGCATGTTCCAGGGCATGAAGCTGCTGCTCCTCGAGGGCAAGGTGCTGGCTGAGCCCTCCTCCGGAATCGGAATCGGAGCGGTGCTGGCCGGACAGCTCCCCGTCTCCCCGGAGGACAAGGTCTGCTTCCTGATCTCCGGCGGCAGCGTGGGTCTGGACCAACTGGACCAGCTGAAAGACATTTCCATCCCAAAGCGGGCATAAATGAAGCGGCGGATGACAGAAGAGTCATCCGCCGCCTTATATTTCGTTTTACTTCCTGGCGGGCAGGACGATAACCTGACCCTCGTAGATGGTGTTGGCGTTCTTCAGCCGGTCGGCGTTGCGCTCAAAGATGGCCTTGTACGCGCCGGCTGTTCCGTACTCGGCAGCGGCGATTTTGCCCAGGGTGTCGCCGGCCTTCACGGTGTACAGCTTCTCACCCTCAGCCGCGGCGGGGGCGGGGAGCAGGGTGTCCCTGCCCAGCTTCTCAGGCAGAGTAATGACCGTCCCCTCCTTCAGGGCGGTGTTTTTGTTG
>CATKHE010000057.1 GCA_949747935.1 uncultured Eubacteriales bacterium | reverse complement strand
GTCGGTGTAGCTTCCCGTACCCAACAGGCCGTCCGCCTCGGGCAGCTCGGCCCGGATGTCCCCGGGATACCGCTGACTGAGACATCCCGCCACCAGCAGTTTCTTAAGCTTTCCGGCCTTTTTCAGCTCGGCCAGCTGGAGGATATTGTCAATAGCCTCACTCTTGGCACTTTCGATAAAGCCGCAGGTGTTCAGCACCGCCACATCGGCCCCCTCCGGATCGCCGGTGACAACGTGCCCCGCCTCCCGGCAGAGCGCCATCATCTGTTCGGTGTTCACCAGGTTCTTGGCGCAGCCAAGGGAGATAAAGGCAATTTTATAAGGCATGATATCGCTCCTATTTTTACTTTCCCCTCCATGTGGGGTCGTCAGTGATACCCAGGAGGTAGTCCGCAGAGACTTGATAAAATTTGCACAATTGATAAAATCGATCCAGATTTGTACCACTTTTCCCGTTTTCAATATCGCAGATCTGCGTCTTAGTCACTTTTAAAAACTCTGCAAGATCTTTACGTGAAATCCCTTTTGCTTCTCTGACGGAAAATAACCGCTGTCCCATCATTTTTTTATCAAGCACACAAATCACCTCTTGATCCGATAGATCAAATCTGTTATGCTAACGGTAGATAAAATCTATTGAAGCAAAGGGGCACAATCAGGAACGATTTTCTAACAGACCTCTACAACTACATCAACGAACACACGCTGGCTTTGTAAGACGATCGCGACTATCAGCGTGCCGTCGCTAGTCGCAGACCTCCATGCCGTACCGCCGCAGGGCGTCGCTAATCTCCGGCCAGGCGAAGCCCCGGCGGGTCAGGGCGTCGGAGGCTCTTTTAACGTCCTTCGGGTCGTGGCTGCCTTTCAGCTTCTTCTCCAAAAAAGCGTCGATGGCGGAGGCGTTGTTCTCCTCTTCAATCTGTGCCAGGGCCTCGTCCCACAGCTCCCGGGGGACCCCCCGGCGATAGAGCTCGTCCCGGATTTTCCGCTTCCCGTAGCCCTTGCGGACGTAGAGCTCTACCACATCAGCAGCGTACCGCCCGTCGTTGAGCAGGCCTATGTCCTCCAGCCAGTCGGCAATTTTTTCCGCCTGCTCCGGCTGACAATTTTTCTCCTCCAGAATTTTCAGCAGCATTTTTCGGGACTTTGGGGTGTCTGTCACCACCCGCAGAGCGTAAGAGCGGAAATTCTCGTTTGCGATGGCCTCTAAAAGCCTATCAGCCTCCTCGTCCGGCAGCTCCCGTCCGGCATAGAGGGCGAAATCCGCGATCTGATTTCTGCTCAGCCGCAAAATGGATCCATCCTCCAGCACCGCCAGCCAGCGGTCCCGGACCCGCTTGGAGGGCTTTAATTCCTCAATAACCATTTATGCCTCGTCTGCCGGAGCGCCGTCGTCGAAGTCGTCAGCAGCGACATCCACAGCCCTTCCTGCCGCCTTGGCGGCGGTCTGCGACTGCTTGCTCATCAGCTTAAAGGAATTGGCTCGTACCTGGGCCTCCACCTCGGCGGCCGCTTCGGGATTGTCCTTCAAAAACTGCTTGGCGGCGTCCCGGCCCTGACCGATGCGAGTCTCCCCCATGGAGAACCAGGAGCCCGATTTCTGAATAATATCCAGCTTGACGGCCAGGTCCACCATCTCGCCCCACTTGGAGATACCCTCGCCGTAGAGGATATCGAACTCCGCCTCCCGGAAGGGGGGGGCCACCTTATTTTTAACAATCTTGGCCCGGGTGCGGTTGCCGATCAGCTCGGTGCCGTTTTTGATGGCCTCGATCCGGCGCACGTCGATGCGGACGGAGGCATAGAATTTCAGCGCCCGGCCGCCGGTGGTCACTTCCGGGTTGCCATACATCACACCCACCTTTTCCCGCAGCTGGTTGATAAAGATGACAATGCAGTTGGTCTTGGCGATGGAGCCGGCCAGCTTGCGCAGGGCCTGACTCATCAGTCGGGCCAGCAGACCCACGTGGCTGTCCCCCATGTCGCCCTCAATTTCCGCCCGGGGGGTCAGCGCGGCCACCGAGTCCACCACCACCACGTCCAGTGCGCCGGAGCGCACCAATGCCTCACAAATCTCCAGCCCCTGCTCGCCGGTGTCTGGCTGAGAGATGAGCATAGAGTCGATATCCACCCCCAACGCCCGGGCGTAGCTGGGATCCAAAGCGTGCTCGGCGTCGATAAAAGCCACCTCGCCTCCCCGTTTTTGGGCTTCAGCCACAATATGGAGGGCCAATGTGGTCTTGCCGGAGGATTCCGGACCGTAGACTTCGATAATCCTGCCCTTGGGCACGCCTCCGATGCCCAGAGCAATATCCAGGGACAGCGAGCCGGTTGGGATGGAATCCACCACCACGCCGGTATTCTCCCCCAGACGCATGATGGAGCCCTTGCCATAGGTCTTTTCGATCTGGGCCATAGCGGTCTCCAGCGCTTTTTTCTTGTCGGAGGCCGGTGCGGCCGATTCGATCATAGGTTTCTTCTGTGCCATGCAAATCATCCTTTCCCGCCGGCGGCTCAACGTCCCCCGGTCTCATGCTGTCCCATATATTACGCTTTCTGATGTCCGTTAAAACGGACTTTTACCTCCCTCGGGGCCGTGACGGACGAGGCGGCCGCAGGCCGCCCTTACTCCTCCACCCACTCCTGCCAGCGTTTCATCCAGGGGATGCCGTCCCACAGCTTCCCTGTGTGGATAAAGTACTCGACGGCGGCCATCACTGCCTTCTTGTCAGCGGTAGTGGTCTCCCGGTAGATGATGGACTGTCCGTCAGAGTGTGGGATATCAGTCTCCACATCGGAGTCTAAGTATTCCGGATCATAAGTAGACCACCAGATATCTCCCATATTCTCTCCG
>CATKHE010000056.1 GCA_949747935.1 uncultured Eubacteriales bacterium | reverse complement strand
GGTAGACATTTGGTAGACCTACTAGAAACTTCCAGTTCCTCCAACCCGCTGTCCCCCAGGGCCTTGACGCCACAATTTGGTAGACATTTGGTAGACTGGAAGAAAACTCCAGATATGAAGTGTCCTGACCGGCCGGTTGGACGCGACCGGTTATATTTTAACAAAAGCTTTACAATTCTTGCCTTGACAGTGTGGGAGGCGGTCCGTATAATTTATGACAGTCTGTCATAAAGTGACAACCTGTCACAGAAGGAGGGAGCTTATGCCCACTGCGACATTTTACCGGCTGCCGGCGGAGAAACGTCAGCGGCTGATCGAGGCCAGCTGGGCGGAACTGACCCGGGTACGGTTTACGGAGGTCTCCATCAACCGGATCATTGCCGCCGCCCATATTCCCCGGGGCAGCTTTTACCAGTATTTTGAGGATAAAGATGACCTGATCCGTTATCTGCTGGAGGATATGCGCGCCTATTTTGTCGGCCTGCTGCGGGATATCCTGACGCAGAACCAGGGCGACCTGTTTGCCCTGCCGCTGATGGCTTATGATCGGTTTATCAGCCAGCAGGGGCACACAGACCCCATGCTGGCTCTGTTCATCAAGGTCATGACCTTGAACAAGGGAATGGATTTGCAGAGCTTTATAGGTTCTCCCCAGGGATTTATCGGCGAACAGCGATGCTTTCTCCCGGATCCTCTCTGGGAGGTGGTGGATTCCTCCAAGCTGAGGCGGAGGGACCGGGACTACGCCGATCAAGTGTTTCATCTGACCTGTGCGGCGCTGGCTTTTGCCATTGTGGAGACCCTTCATAACCCTACGCAGACCGCCCAGGTGCGGGAGATGACCAAAACACGGATGGACCTGCTGCGCTACGGCGGCGCGGCGGAGGAATACAAGGAGGCAGCCATATGAAGAAACGAACCTTGGCCCTGGCGCTGACGGCGGCGCTGGCCCTGTCCCTGCTGGGGGCCGCAGCGCTGGCCGCGGAGGGCGGCTCTCCCGGGCCGGACAGCTCCGCCGCCCAGTCCGCCGGGGAGGCCCCCCAGGCGGAGGACAGCTCTCTTCCAGAGGACAGGAGCGGCCCTCCGGCGGAGGAGACCGGCCCGGCGGAGGAGCCAACCCAGACCTACATACCAGACCCGGTGGGCTCTATCTCCTTTGCCAACCTGGAGTCCCGGATGCGGGAGGGCAGCCTGTCCCTGCTGGCCCTGGAGGAGCAGATCCAGGTATTGGAATCCATCGACTACGACGAGATGAAGGAGGATATCCGGAAGGGACTGAATGAGATCGCCAATCAGCAATGGCAGATGATCTCGATGGGCAGTTCCCTGGGTCCAATGGGTTCCCTTGTTACAGCAGCCCCTCTACAGTCCCTGCAAAGCGCTTACGATTCCACCCGGAAGACCTTCGACGACATCAAGGAGGGCAAGCTCCAAAAGGACAACGGCGACATCATCCGCCAGCTGGAGAACGCCCAGAACCAGGTGGTCATGGCGGGGGAGACGCTGTACATCGCTCTGCTGGACATGGAGCGCACCGGCCAGGGACTGGACCGCCAGCTGACAGCTCTGGACCGGACGCTGGAGGAGCTGGAGCTGCGGTATGAGCTGGGCCACATCTCCTCCCAGACCCTGAAGCAGACCCAGGCCGGGCGGACCTCCCTGGTCAGCGGCCAGCAGACCCTGGACAGCAATATCAATACCTATAAGATGCAGCTGGAGCTGCTTATCGGCGCGGAGCTCACCGGAAATATCCGCCTGGGGGCCCTGCCCCAGGTGACCGCCGCCCAGCTGGGAGAGATGGACCTGGAGGCCGACCTGTCCGCCGCCAAGGAGGCCAGTTACAGCCTCTATTCTGCCAAGCTCACCCTGAACGACGCTGAGGAGGAGTTCAAGGACAAGGGCAAGGAGTACAACCACAACGAGAAGAATTATGAGTATGTCATGGCCAAACACCAGTGGCAGGCCGCCCAGCACAACTACGCCGCCGCGGTGCAGAACTATGAGATGAGCTTCCGCACCCTGTACCTCCAGGTGAAGGATTGCAAGCAGGTGCTGGACGCCGCCAAAACCGCCCTGGCGGTGGAGCGGGACAACTACGCCGTGGCCCAGCTGAAGCAGAGCCAGGGCAAGCTGTCTCAAAATGCCCTGCTGGACGCGGAGGACAAGGTGAAGCAGGCCCAGGAGACGGTGGACGGCGCGTCCATTGACCTGTTTACCGCCTATCACAACTACCGCTGGGCCGTGGACCACGGCATTTTGAATTAAGGGAGGCCCTTTATGAAGCCAAAGAAACTGTTTGCCGTCCTTCTGGCCGGCGCTGTAACGATAAGCCTTGCCGCTTGCCAGAGCGGCGCCCCCGGGGAGTCCAGCTCCCAGGGGGACGACAGCCCCGCCGGCGTGGCCGTCCAGGTCCAGGAGGTGAAGCTGGACACCATCTCCACCGAGAACAAGGTGTCCGGCCGGGTGGTCACAGACGGGCAGGAGTCCGTCTTTGTGGCCGCCAACGCCCAGTGTACCGCCGTCCATGTGGATGTGGGAGATGTGGTGATCGCCGGCCAGAGGCTGTGCACCCTGGACATGGCCAGCACCCTGTCCTCCTACAGCGCGGCCAGCATCAGCTACAACTCCGCCGTCCAGAGCTATCAGGACCAGCAGGCCATTTTTGACAAGCAGATCGCCCTGGCGGAGAAGAACGTCAGCGATTTGAAGGCCCTGTTCGAGATCGGGGCCGCCTCCCAGCTGGAGATCGACCAGGCGGAGCTGTCTCTGGACACCGCCCGGGCCCAGAAGACCGCCACCCTGTCCCAGCTGGAGGCAGGGATGCAGAGCTACAAGTCCAACGTGGAGCAG
>CATKHE010000055.1 GCA_949747935.1 uncultured Eubacteriales bacterium | reverse complement strand
GATACCGGCCTTCAGGCTGGCCTGACGGGCGGGGTTCTGGCCCAGGCCGGCGGTGAGGATGCAGCCGAACATGACCTCGTCCACGTTCTCGGGCTTCACGCCGGCCCGGTTCAGGGCCTCCTTGATGACGGCGGCGCCCAGGTCGGCGGCGGGGGTGTCCTTCAGGGAGCCTCCGAAGGAGCCGATGGCGGTACGGCAGCAGTTGACGACATAAACTTCTCTCATGGTATGTGTTACCTCCTGAAATTTAATAGGGCGCTCCGGGAAACGCCCGGGAGTATCGCTCTTGCGCTTTATTATACCGAAGACCTGCCCAAAAAGCAATAAGATTTTCTGGCATTTTGAGGGTAAAAAAGCCCCCTTTAGCAAAGGGGCTTTTTCCGCTCTCCTGAACGTTTCAGCCTTTTACGCCCTCGGGTAAGGCTCACGTACATTGGTCAGGCCCAGCAGATAGTCGATACTGGTGTTATGGAGCTTTGCAAGGGCAATCAGGATTGCGGTCGGAATGTCGTTCTCTCCGGTTTCATATTTGGAATAACCTGTCTGTGACATACTCAGCAGTCTGGATATTTCCACCTGTGTTATGTCCTTATCCTCACGAAGGTCCCGAATTCTGGAATACATGGCGTTCACCTCGTGCCAACTATAGTTTAACCTGAAATAGGGTATTTACATTTAACCTGAATCAGGTTAAAATGAGGCGAGGTGATTTATATGATTTGGGGACCAAAGAAATCAGTTACTCTAGTGCTTCCGCAGAGATTATATGAGCGGGTCAAGGGGTGCGCGGACAAAAGGGAGGAGACTGTATCGTGGTATGTGCGCCGTGCGCTGAGGTTCTATCTGTGGCATGAGGAGAACGAGCCGGATTCTCTTCTGGACCGGGAGAAATATTGGCAGTAGTGCAAAAAGCGCGTCCCGGATATTGGGACGCGCTTTTTCGATACAGATCGTTATTTCAGGTGCCAGATATCCTCATTGTACTGCTCAATGGTCCGGTCGGAGGAGAAATACCCCGACTTGGCGATGTTGACCAGCATCTTTTTGGCCCAGGCGCGGCGGTCGCCGTAGTCCTTGATGCAGCGCTCCTTGACGGCGATATAGTCCTCCACATCCAGCAGGGCCATGAACCAGTCCTTGTTTTTCATGTCCCGCCACAGCTGGGACAGGCTGGCCGGGTCGCCGATGGCCAGCAGCTCGGGGGACACCAGGAAGTCCACCAGCCGCTCCACCGCCGGGCGGTGGTAGTAGTCCAAAGGCCGGTAGCCCCGGCCGTCGGGCTCATTGCCCTGGTACAGGCCGATTACTGTGTCGCTTTGCTGTCCGAAGGTGTAGATATTGTTTTCCCCCACCAGCTGGGCGATTTCCACGTTGGCCCCGTCCAGGGTGCCCAGGGTGACGGCGCCGTTGGCCATAAACTTCATGTTGCCGGTGCCGCTGGCCTCCTT
>CATKHE010000054.1 GCA_949747935.1 uncultured Eubacteriales bacterium | reverse complement strand
GGTGCGGCCCTCGCCGCCGTGGTAGCAGCGGCACTCCATAGCGGTGGCCAGCTCGTCGGCCCGGCGGAAGGCGGAGATGAACAGGGGCACCAGCAGGGGCAGCAGGGCCTTGGCCCGCTGAATCAGGTTTCCACTCTCAAAGTCGGCTCCCCGGGCCCGCTGGGCGGACATGATCTTGTCGGTCTCCTCGATGAGGGTGGGGATGAACCGCAGGGCAATGGACATCATCATAGCCAGCTCGTGGACAGGCACTTTTAACTTTTTCAGCGGTCCCATCAGCGACTCCAGCCCGTCGGTGAGCAGGATGGGGGAGGTGGTGTAGGTGAGCAGGAAGGTCCCCGCGATCAGCATCATGATGCGGACCACCATAAAGAGCGCCCGCCATACCCCTTCCAGGGTGATGGTGAAGATCCAGAAATGGGCCAGCACTGTGTTCCCCGGGGTGTAAAAAATGTTGAGTACTGCGGTGAACACCACAATGAACAGTACCGGTTTCAGTCCACGGAGGATGGATTTGGGGGGCACTTTGGAGATGGCGATGGACCCGGCCAGCACAGCCAGCATGACGGCGTAGGTGATGAACCAGTTCGCCAGGAACAGGGCAACGATATAGAGGAGCACGCAGATTAGCTTGGTCCGGGGGTCCAGGCGATGGACCGGGGAATTGCCGGGGAAATACTGGCCCAATGTGATATCTTTCAAAGCCATTCAGCCCACCCCCTTTTTCAGCTTGTCCAGGATGGCGGCTTTGGCCTGGTCCAGGGTGTACACCGAGGGGTCAATGTCAACCCCCATCGCCTTCAAGCGGTGGAACACCCGGGTGAGCTGGGGCACGCCCAGTCCCATCTTCTCCAACTCGTCCCCGTGCTGGAAGACCTCCCGGGGGGCGCCCTGGAAGGGGATTTTTCCGTCGTTGACGGCGACCAGCCGGTCCACTGACCGGGCTACCTCCTCCATGGAGTGGGAGACCAGGATGATGGTGGCGTTGTGAGCCTGATGATACTCCCGGATATTGCCCAGGATGGACTCTACTCCCTCCGGGTCCAGACCGGCGGTGGGCTCGTCCAAAATCAGTACCTTGGGCTCCATGGCGATTACCCCCGCGATAGCCACCCGGCGCTTCTGGCCGCCGGACAGCTCAAAGGGGGATTTATCCAGCTGATCGTCCCGCAGGCCTACAAAGTAGGCTGCCGACCGCACCCGGCGGTCGATTTCCTTCTCGTCCAGCCCCATGTTTTTGGGGCCGAAGGAGATGTCCTTGTACACTGTCTCCTCAAAAAGCTGGTACTCCGGGTACTGGAACACCAGCCCCACCTGAAAGCGGGTTCTTCTGGTGATTTGTGGGTCGGCCCAGATGTCGGTGTCCTGAAAGAGTACCGTTCCAGCGGTGGGCTTGAGCAGGGCGTTGAGGTGCTGGATCAGGGTGGACTTGCCCGAGCCGGTGTGGCCGATGATGCCCAGGTACTCCCCAGGGTAGGCGCAGAAATCCACGCTGTCCAGGGCCGTGTGCTCAAAGGGCGTCCCGGCGGAATAGGTGTGGGTGAGGTTTTTGGTTTCAATAATAGGCTGCATAGAGATACATCCTTATTTGTAGTGGTACACGCCTATTGAATAGGTCGCGTCCGTAGGGGCGGCCTGTGGCCGCCCGAAACATCAAACGGGAATTGGGACGGGCGGATGATATCCGCCCCTACACAGTTTGCAGAAGCTGATACAGCGCCTGAGCGCACTCCTCGTCGGAGAGAGCGTCCAGGGGGACGTCATACCCCGCCTGACGCAGTTCCCAGAGCAGCGCGGTCGTCTGGGGGACAGTGAGGCCCACCTGAAGCAGTTCCTCCACCTGGGAGAAAACGGTTTTTGGCGCGCCGTCGGCCACGACCTTGCCTTTAGCCATAACGATCAGCCGGTCCGCCTGGGCAGCCTCGTCCATGTGATGGGTGATGAGGACCACCGTGACCCCCCGCTCCCGATTCAGCGCTTTAACGGTGTTCAGCACGTCCCGACGGCCAATGGGGTCTAGCATGGCAGTGGGCTCGTCCAGCACAATACACTGGGGCCGCATGGCAATCACGCCTGCGATGGCCACCCGTTGTTTCTGTCCGCCGGAGAGGAGGTGGGGTGCGTGTTCCCGGTAATCGTACATATTCACGGCCCGCAGGGCGTCGTCCACCCGCTGTCGAATTTCCGCCGGAGGAACTCCCAGATTCTCCGGGGCGAAGGCCACGTCCTCCTCCACCACGTTTGCCACAATCTGGTTGTCCGGGTTCTGAAAGACCATACCCACAGCGCGGCGGATGTCCAAGAGCTTATCCTCGTTGCTGGTGTCGATGCCGTCCACATAGACGGCTCCTCCAGAGGGCAGGAGAATGGCGTTCATGTGCTTGGCAAGGGTGGACTTTCCGGAGCCGTTGTGGCCCAAAACGGCCACGAAGGAGCCCTTCTCGATTGCGACGCTTACCCCGTCCAGCACGATCGGCGTGACCCCCTCGGCGGCGGGGTAAGAGAACCGAAGGTCTTCAGTTTTGATAATTGCTGCCATAGTTTCACCTTTTCTTATTCCTGGGGTTCGATGTGGATGAGGATGGCGTTTTGCAGGTCCCTGCGGCCCCGGGCGCACTCCAGCGTGGCGTGGAGGGAATCGGTATACAGAAAGACCTTTCGCGCGCCGCACTGGATGGCGGCCTCAGCCAGGGCCTGTTCCTCCACCTGGGTGGTGTGCTTCTGGATGCGGACGCACATGACGGGTTTGGGAATCAACAGCTTTGGGCCAATCCGGCCAAGCAGGGACTTGATCAGCAGTGCCGCCGCGGGAAACTGGACGATCTGCCCCCGGCGGAAGGGGGAG
>CATKHE010000053.1 GCA_949747935.1 uncultured Eubacteriales bacterium | reverse complement strand
CTACGGCGGGGACTTCGGTGAGCGGCAAACCGACTACGCCTTCAGCGGAAACGGCATTGTCTTTGCCGACGGCACAGAGAAGCCCGCCATGCAGGAGGTACGGTACTGGTACTCATCGCCCCAGGAGCGGGCGGCCCACGATGCGGCCAACGAAAGAGCCCGGAGGGCCCTGGCACTGCCCGCCAAAGCGACAAAAAAATCTCCTCTGCAAGTCACCCATGGAGACGGGGCACTGGGGGTTTGGGGAGAAAACTTTGAAATTCTCTTTTCCTACCCCGAGGGCGGGCCGGTGTCCCTGTGCGTGGACGGTCACGAGTGGCTGTGGCGGATCCCACGTCCGGCCTACTGGCGGGCCCCCACCGAGAACGACCTGGGCAACAACTTTGCCGCTGACAGCTCTATCTGGGCGGCGGCGGACAGCTGGCAGAAATGCGACAATATGGAGGTGCTGGAGGAGAGCGGGGAGCGGGTGACTGTCCGCTTCACCTACACTGCCCCCGCCCTGCCCGGCTTGCGTGCCGATGTGACCTACACAGTGGATGACGCTGGCTGTATCACAGTATCCGCCCACTACCACAGCGGACCTGATCGTCCCGGGCTTCCCCTGCTGGGTCTGCGCTTCGCCACCCCGGAGCCGCTGGAAGCGGTGGAGTGGCTGGGGCTGTCCGGGGAGACCTACCCCGACCGGAAGCGAGGAGGCGTCTTCGGCTGGCACAGTGAGACACCCCACATCCCCGCATATCTGGTCCCCCAGGAATGCAGCTGTCATGTGGACACCCACGCCGCACTTCTGCGGGCGCGCGATGGAAGCAGGCTGACCCTGGAGATGGGGGATGCGCCCTTCGCCTTCTCTGCGATCCCCTATACCCCCCAGCAGCTGGAGCAGGCGGCCCATGTGGAGGAATTGCCCGCTCCGGTCCGCACGGTGGTCACCCTCTGCGGAGCCATGCGGGGAGTGGGCGGCATCGACAGCTGGGGCAGCGACGTGGAGGAGCCCTACCGGGTTCGCGGGGAAGAAGATATCCGATTTTCATTTTGCATTGTCTTTTAGTGTCGAGCAAGACAAGTTAAGAGCTGCGGCCCACCAGATATATCCTGGTGGGCCGGTTTTCTCTGTCTGTGGGCAAATATGTGGTCAGAGGGTGAACACTCATAATGGATCGACAAAAAAGTTGCAGAAATGATGAGCTCCAGGGGGTTATCAAGAACTTTCACAGATATAAATTTGCTGATTCCTATGGAGCACTACTTGCGCTGATACCTGAAATGAGAAGTGGATTTCTTAGTCCCAATTCGACTCTGTGCTTCTGTCAGAACTCAACCCGTTGAACATCAGGGGCAGTAAGCCTATATTGGGGTTCGAATCAATCTTCCCACTCCAAATTGCTTAGCCCCTCCTTCAGGGAAACCGCTGGCCGCCATCCGGGCAGCGTGGGATAGAGTCGGATGGACCGTGAAATTTTCCGTTCTGTCGCGGGTCGCTGGCCCCATCCACCCCGCCAGGAGGAACCGTGGATGCGCAGCAGCAGCTCCACCGTCTCCCGCAAAGTGAGCGGCGCCTCCGGGATGACCTGAAAGGTTCCCCCCTGCAAGCGGCCCTCTAAAAGCTGATCACCGGCCATCTGAAACGCGGATGTCACATCGTCGATATGGACCAAATCATAGTCCTGATCGCCGTAGGAGAGGGCCATAGGTTCCCCCTTCTGCGCCGCATCCCGGATGAGATTCAGCACTTTGGGTCGATGGTCTCCCGGACCGTAAGTGTCAGACAGCACCAGTGTCACCGCACACAGCATCCTGGTGTCCACATAGTAGGCCAGCAGGTCGGAAAAGGCCTGCTTGGTAGCAGCGTAGAGGTTGAGCGGACGGTATTGCTCTCCTCCATAGTGGGACATGACAGTAGAGGCGCTGACCAGAAAAGGAACCCGGTGGGCAGACATGGCCTCCAGCAGGTGGAGCCCCATTCCTATGTTGGAATCCAGCAGCTTTGGGATATGCTCTTTGTTGTGGCTGCCGGTATAGTAGGCCGCCAAGTGGTACACCAGGTCCGGCCGGCAGGCCGCCAGAGCGGCGTCCATGCTGTCATAGGTGCCGTCATAGCGAAACATCTCAATCCGGGGCGCGATATCCGCAATGTATTCCAAATTCAGCGGCTGCCGGACCAGCCCGCAGACCTCCCAGTCTGGCAAAAGCCTTCGTGCCAGATTGGAGCCAATATAACCGGTTATTCCGGTGATCAGAGCCCGCTTCATAGTATTCCTCCGCCTTTGAGCGCTCCGTAAACCTGTATAAACTCCGCCAACGTGGGCAAAGCGGTGTCTTTGTCTGAAACAATGAGGCGCTCCACCCGATCCAGCGGCCAGTCAATGGCCAGATGTGGGTCGTTCCAGCGGATACCGCTGTCCGCCTCCGAGTCATAGCGGTCACCGCAGAGGTAGCTGAACAGGGTGTCCTCCTCCAGGGCCAGGAAGCCGTGGGCAAAGCCCTTGGGTATGTAAAGCATTTGCCGGTTTTCCGCCGTCAGGTAAAAGCCCTCCCATTTCCCGAAGGTTTCTGACCCCTTCCGCAGGTCCACCGCCACGTCATAGACCGCGCCGTAAAGGACCTGGACCAGCTTGTCCTGGCTATGGCGGCGCTGGAAGTGGAGGCCGCGGAGGACGCCTCTTTGGGAGCAGGAGCGCAGTTCCTCCCATGGGGTCAATTCTATGCCATGCTCCGCAAAAATGGATTTTTCAAAGGGCTTGGAAAGGTAGCCGCGGGCATCTAGGGCTAGAAAGGGGGTGATTTGGAGTAAATTGGAAATTGAAGTTCTCTGGAAT
>CATKHE010000052.1 GCA_949747935.1 uncultured Eubacteriales bacterium | reverse complement strand
CGCAGTGATAGCGTGCACTCATCGTGACGACCTGTGTGCCGCTGTGTGGCCTCGCTGATGCTTGGAGGGTAACAAGCCGCAGTCCATCGCAGACGCAGCCGTGTCAAAAGTGTGTGGCCGGTGTGCGCCATCCGGTGAATTCAGCACAGCCGAAAGTGGCAAGTGAACCGAGGGGTCGAAAAATGTGCAGGATAAAGGCGTGGCGCCTTACGCCGCTACGCCGGGTCACACCGGCCCGCAATGCGGGCCGGGAGGCGGGAAACACCGAGGTTTGAAGCCGTTTACCAGATACCGGGGCACAGTGGAAAATCATATCAGGCCGAAGATCGGAAATAAGATCATATCCCAGGTCACACCAAAGGACATCCAAAGGTTGTATGACAAGCTGGCACAGAGCGGAAATCTCCGCACAGGCGCCGGCCTGTCAGGAGGAACCATTTATGGTATCCACGGTATGCTCCACGAGGCCCTGCAAGCGGCACAGCAGGCTCACCTGGTTGCCAGCAACCCAACTGAACAGATCGCCGCTCCCAGGTTCACCTATGGCCCGAAACAGATTTTAACAGAGGAGCAGTTGGATGTGTTCATGAAGGTCATCGCAGAGGATGAAATCTGGTACGACTTCTTCTACACTGAGCTGACCACTGGTCTGCGCCGGGGCGAACTCTGCGGACTTAAGTGGGAGGACTTTGACGAGGCCAACGGCACACTGAAAGTCTGCCGCACCGTCTACCGGGAAACTGGCGGCGGGCTGACTGCTGGAGATACCAAGACCTACGCAGGTACTCGAAGGATCGTGCTGCCCGCCAGTACAGTACAGATCCTCCACGAGCGGAAGAAGTCTGCGCTCACCGAGTGGATATTCCCCAACTCACTAAGACCAGAACAACCCGCCAACCCTGATACTGCCTACAGCCATCTGAAAACTTTGCTGAAACGGGCTGGTTTCCCCAGTATCCGATTTCATGATCTGCGCCACCCTTATGTCAAGTACAAGACAAAAATTTTTTATTTTACGATGTATTCTGATCGTTGGACACTGGAATTTCAGCTCCCGAGTAGTATAATCTTAGGTATGCGAGCAAGTCCTCATGGTCCTGTTACTTGAAAGGTCCGCGTACCCTCAGGGCAGTCCCGCTCCAGCCCCTGGAGACACGTCTCGTCCCAGGCTCCCACCTCCTTCAGGCCGGGGACGCGGAGCAGGGGAGTGTAATCTTCAAACCGGCAGTCGGTAATATTGATGGTATGCACGCTGTCTGACCATGTAACCGGTTCCAGAGACACAGGTCCCATACCGCACAGGTTCAGCCATTCCAGCGACGTCATCTGCTCGATTCCTTCCAGCGAATAGGGCATATCATACAGACTGAGCAGGTGCAGGCGCGGTAGGTCCACCGCCCGCAGGGAGTCGGCCCCATAGCCCCCCCATGTACAGGTCCCGCAGGCCTGCCATCTCCGCCAGGTCCGCAAAGGCCCGGTCAGGCGGGTCCCACAGCCAAATCTCCCAAACCTCATCCAGCTCCCCCAGGGGGGACCAGTTCCCGTCGGCGGGGATACGGTTGTTCAGGGAGAGCTGTTCCAGCATTTCAAGCCCGCTCAGCGGGGCGAAGCTGTCCAGGTGGCTCCGATCTATGGCGTCCAGGTTCAGCACCCGAAGCAGTTCCAGCGAGGAGAGGGGCGACAGGTCCGCAAAGGGGTTGTTTCCCAGATAGAGCACCTGCAAGGAGGGAATGGAAGCCAGGGGGGACAGGTCATCAATTTGATTGTCGGCCAGATTAAGCTCCCTCAGGGACAGCTCCGACAGGGGAGACAGGTCGGTAATCTCCTGCTGGCACAGATACAGCTCCCGCAGATTTGGCATTTTCGCCAGGAGGGACAGGTCGGAGATATCCCCATAGGGCTCGTCAACCTGTGGCGCGTTGTCGATATAGCTGAAACAGGTATACCGGTAATTCTGCTCCTCATCCAAAAGCCTCCGGCCCACCACTGCCAGCCGCTCCACTTGTTCCAGGTCCTGATAGGTGATACTGCCCGATGGCTTGTCCAGCTCATAGCGCACGGCCTGCTCCAGCAGGGCGTTGTCAAACTCCACCTGACCGCTGCCCCAGGGCCAGCACAGAAACAGGCCCAGGGCCGCCCCGAGGCAGGCAATGGCGGCGATCATACTCCACCGCCTCCGGGGCTTTTTCAAGGCGGCGGACAGCGCTCTCTCAAATTCCCCGGCAGTGGGATAGCGGTCCTTGGGGTTAAAGGCCGCGGCTTTTCCCAGGCACCGTTTTAGCCCCTCGGGACAACCGGCCTCCTCCAACGCCTCCAGCTTGTAGGAGCCGGTGAGCATCCAGCACAGGGTCACCCCCAGGGCATAGAGGTCGGTGCGCCCATCGGTCTGGGCGTAGCCGTACTGCTCTGGGGCAGCGGTGCGCCGGGTGCCCATGAAGGTGGTATCTGAGTCCTGGCCGTCTTTATAGGACCGGGCGATGTCAAAGTCGATCAGGCAGGGCTTTCCCTCAGGAGAGAGAATGATGTTCTCCGGCTTGATATCCCGGTGGATTACTGGCGGGTCCATCCGGTGGAGTCGGTCCAGCAGACCGCACAGCTCCGCCCCGATTTCCACGCACCGCCGGGGGGAGAAGGGGCCCTCCCCGCTCCTGAATCTCAGCCAGAGGCTTCCCCGGCAGGTAGGTGCGCAGCAGATACCAGACTCCGCCCTCCTCAAAGCAGTCCACCGGCCGGGGGACACGGCCCTCCAGCTCCTGGAGGAGCTGGCCCAGCAGGGCAAACTCCCTGGCCAGGCTCCGCCGG
>CATKHE010000051.1 GCA_949747935.1 uncultured Eubacteriales bacterium | reverse complement strand
TACATATCCTTGTATGGCTCCTGGTAGTCCGGGAAGGAGCCGATCTCCTCGATTTTGCCGTAGATCTGCGGGGTCATCTGGCCGGTGGGGAGGTACTGCGCGCCGTTGGAGCCGCCGGAGTAGTAGCCGTAGCGGCGGCGCAGGTCGTTTGCCTCCTCGTTGGCGAGAATCTTCTGTTCCGGCGTGGCGGCGGCGTTGTAGTTCTGCTTGGCGGAGAGGATGCCCATGCCGAAGTCCGGGTTCTTCTGGGCGGTGTCCAGGTCCCACCTGGAGAACTGCCCGGACAGGCCGGAGCTTGCCAGGGCCTTTTCAAAATCCTGTGCGGTGTAGTTCATTTTGTTTTTCCTTTCTGGCGGGGCCTCCAGCCCCGTACCCCGGGTTACTTTTCCGGCGAGGGAAAAGTAACCAAAAGCCCGCTCAAGGACTCCGTCCTTGAGAATCCCGAATGTTTTGTTTATTTGCGCAACGATTCGTCAAGGACTCTGCCCCTGCGCTGGTGCTCCGGGCCGCCAGCAGGCGAAGCTTCTGCGGATGCGCTCTATTGCCAGGCGAAGCAGCGGGGGGAGTGCCTGCGATTTTGCTTTGCAGCGATTCGGAGCGATCCCCCTTGCAGGGTCTACCCCTTTAAGAGGCCGGCAGGTGTGCAGTGGCCTACGGCCACTAGCAACCCTAAGCCGCCTGCGGCGGCCCACGGGCGGAGTTGTTCAAGTACCAGTCCACTAGATCAGAACCCCGTAGGAATCGGTAGTTCACGGGGCACCGCAGCTCTTCATTTGGGAGCGTGTCCGAAAATCCCCCGCCGAGGTGGACGGACCAACGGTCCGGCCCCGAGAGGGGGCCCGGGGTCTCCCCGGCGCATTTTTGGGCACTTTTTGTGCGCACAAAAAGTGCCCGCGGGGCGTGGGGGCGCGAAGCCCCCACCTGGCTCGCGTCATTGGGCCTGTGGCCCAACGACTGCTCGGGCCCGCATAGGCCCCGCTATGGAATACTGTTGAGAGCCGATGCCAGCCCATTGAAGAAGCTGGCGGAAATCTGCCCGCCGGGCGATGCCTGAGCAGGCAGGTACCCGCTCATCGGGGAAATAGCGGTCCACGCCTGATTGACCACATCTGCATAAATGGCGTTCCCGCTGGATACCGTGGTAAACCAGTAGCCTGGAAGGCCCCGATATGCCCGGAACTCATTGATCCTCGCGCAGAACGCGTTCCACTCCCCGGCGGATATGTTGACCGGGCCGCCGCTGTAAATGGCGCTCCACCAGCTCCAGTTGACGGGCCTTGCCGGCCCTCCGCCGCCGTCGCCGGGCGTGGTGAATTGCTGTGCGCCAATCCATGACGTCGTGATGCCGGACACGATCCCCGCGTTGGCCACGTAGGTGGTGGAGGGGGACAGGCCGGGAAACGTCCTGGTGATGGAGGAGCCGGACGCGGTGGCCTGCTGGTCCACGACGGGGTTGTTGTCATTGAGGAGCCGAACGAAAAACCGCACAGTCTGGCCGCTGTACACTCCCGTCACCGTAAAGGTGACGGACATGGCCGTATAGGAGATGCCGTAGCTTGCCATATGCCCTCCTTACGCGAAGGTGGCGGTGAGGCCGAGAATACTGCTCCAATTCGAGAAGGTCAGCGCCCCGCCTCTCCCGCGGAAAGCCACCTCCGGGCCAAAACCTCCCATGTCGTTGTAGGTGATGGTCAGAATGTCCCCATAGCTCGACGTGCTCAGGATAAAGGACCCGGAATTCCCGTTTGCACTCACCCGCACCGTCTGCCCCACAATATTGGGCGCATAAATGGTGGTCCCGTTAATGAACGTTCCGCCGTTGTAGGTCCCGTTGGCGATCTGCCGCGCGATTTCCTGGGCGTTGCTGGCGTTGGTGAGCGCGGCGCTGGCATTGCTGGACGCGCTGTTGATGGTGTTCTGGGTGGTATAATTCAGGTCGGAAAAGGTGATGGCCCCGGTCAGATTCAGCCGTGCGGCGTCAATGGTCCCCGTCTTGATGCAGCTCCCGTTGATGGTTGTGGTCCCGCTGGAAAGGCCCTGGAAGGTGACGAGGCCGCGCATCACAATGTTCTGGCTGGATACCAGAACGCCGTCCCGGTACAGTCCGATGGTGCTGCTTGTGTCGCCGTTGGATACCGACAGCGTGATGGAGTTGACCGTCTGCCGGATTCTGGAAACATCGCCGGACAGGCTGGACACCGTGCTGCTGATACTGTTTGCGGTCTGTGTCAGGCTGGAGATATCCCCGGTGTTGTTGGAGACCTGGGTCTGAATTTTCTCCGCCGTCTGCTGGAGGGCGGAGATATTCCCGTTGGCGTCTCCGATCTGGCTGGCCAGCTCCCCGGCGGTAATGGACAGGTTGTGGATATCTCCGGCGTTGTTGGTGATTTGCATTTGCAGGCCCTTTGCGTCAATCTGCAATTGGGTGATATTCCCCGCGTCGTCGGCCAGCTGCCGGTAGATGGGTTCTGTGAGGCCGCTGGCGTACCGGTCCAGGGCGGATGGGTTCATGTTCCCGCTGTCCAGGTTGTGCAGGGAGTAGCGCAGCTGCTCCACCAGCATGAACAGGTAATTCTGAATGGTGGAGACCTTGGCCTCCGTGCTCTCCTCCCCGGTAAAGGTCGGGAAATTGGTGTCTACGTATAGCCAGTTGGACGGCATGGTCAGTTCCCCCTCTCTTAATATTTTTCGCGCCTGCTCTGTTTATCCCCCGCCGGGCTTATGTCCACATGGGACTCACCTCCCCTCCTCCACAGAGCGGTCACTTCCCCTCCGCCGCCCGCTTTGCCAGGATAACGGC
>CATKHE010000050.1 GCA_949747935.1 uncultured Eubacteriales bacterium | reverse complement strand
GACCCGGCGGTCCCACCCCCTGGCGGAGGAGACCGACAGTCTGGAGGAGGCCATCGCCCTGGAACGGCGGATGCTGGCCCCGCTCCGGGAGCGGGCGGATAAGATTGTGGACACCACCAACCTGTCCACCGCCAAGCTGAAAGGAGTGCTGCGGCAGATGTTCGGCAGGGCGGGCACGTCCGAGGGGAGGATGGAGGTCTGTGTAACCTCCTTCGGCTTCAAGCACGGGGTTCCTATGGAGGCCGACCTGGTCTTTGACGCCCGCTTCCTGCCCAACCCCTTTTATGTGACGGAGCTGCGCCCCCTCACCGGCCTGGACAGCGGTGTGCGTGACTATGTGTTCCAGAACGGCCAGGCGGAGGAATTTTTAAACCGCCTGTGGGAGCTGGTGGGCTGGCTGCTGCCCCGGTATGAGGAGGAGGGCAAGACCTCCTTGGTCATTGCCGTGGGCTGTACAGGCGGGCACCACCGTTCCGTCGCCATCGCCCACGCTCTGGGGGAGAAAATCAGGGCCCAGGGCTGGCCAGTGGCGGAGAATCACCGGGATCTGGGGCGGGCATGACGGCGGATATCATCCGCCCGCAATGAGGAAAACGGCCTGATTAGAGGCGGGCGGCTGATAGCCGCCCCTACAGGATGGAAGAGAGGAAAACGGATGAGTGAAACATATCCCACCCTCCAGCAGTGGGAGCGGGGCCCGAAGATCGTCGCCATCGGCGGTGGGACGGGGCTGTCCACCATGCTGCGGGGGCTGAAAAAATATACCAAAAACCTCACCGCTGTCGTCACAGTGGCCGATGACGGGGGCGGCTCCGGGATGCTGCGCCAGGACCTGGGGATGCCCCCTCCGGGAGACATCCGTCACTGTATGGAGGCTCTGGCCAACACCGAGCCCGTCATGGAAAAGCTGCTCACCTATCGCTTTACCGAGGGGACGCTGGCCGGACAGTCCTTTGGCAACCTAATCCTGGCCGCCCTCAATGGGATAACCGGTTCCTTCGAGGAGGCGGTGACTGAGATGAGCCACGTGCTGGCTATCACCGGCCGGGTGATCCCGGTGACCAGCGCCGACGTGCAGCTGGAGGCCGTCTTTGAAAATGGCGCCCGGGTGACGGGGGAATCCCAGATCGCTGCGTTTAAAAAGGAACAGGACTGCCGCATCCACCATGTTGGACTGATTCCTGACCACCCGAAAGCCACTCCGGCGGCCCTGGAGGCCATTGGGGAGGCTGACCTGATCCTGTTGGGGCCGGGGAGCCTGTACACCAGTGTTATCCCCAACCTGCTGGTGGAGGGGGTGGCCCGGGCGGTGGCTCAGTCAGACGCTCCCAAGCTGTATATCTGCAACATTATGACCCAGGACGGGGAGACCGAAGGGTACACCGCTGCCGACCATCTGGAGGCCTTACTGGTCCATGGGACTCCGGGCCTGCTGGACCTGTGTCTGGCCAACACCGCCCCGGTAGACCCGGGCCTGCTGGAAAAATACCGGGAGGAGGACGCCGTTCCCCTGACGGTGGACCGGGAGCGCGTCGCCAGGCTGGGGCTGGAGCTGGTGGAGCGGCCGGTGGCCTCGGAGAGGGGCAGCTACGCCCGCCACGACCCGGATAAGCTAGCTGAGGCTGTTTTAGAGATATACCGCCGCCGTGCGGTGCGCATTTTCCGGGGAGAGCGGCGGTACATTTTGGAGGAGTGACTATGTCCTTTTCGGCCGATGTGAAGACTGAGCTGTGCCGGACTGCCCTGAGCCGCAAGTGCTGCGCTCAGGCAGAGGCCTATGGCGTGCTGCTCTATTGCAATACGTTCTATGGGGGAGAGGCCCGGATCGTTACGGAAAACAAGGCCTTTGCCCAGCGCCTGCCCGCTCTGTTTAAAAAGGCGTTCAGGCTTACCTTTGACCGCCTGCCCCAGGGGGGCGGAAAGCAGATCTTTTCTATTACAGAGCCGGCTAAGCTGGCTGACATCCACCAAACCTTTGGGGCCGACCCCCGCGGGCTGGCCCTCCACCTGAATTTTGCGGCGGTGGAGGAAAATTGCTGCCGTACCGCATTCCTGCGGGGGGCCTTTTTGGCCGGGGGATCGGTGACAGATCCCCGAAAGGGCTATCACCTGGAACTGGCCACCTCACACCAGAGCGTGAGTCGGGAGGTGCTGGTCCTGATGCGGGAGCTGGATCAGGAGGCGAAATCCGCCCTGCGGAAGGGGAATGCGGTGATCTATTTCAAGCAGAGCGACCAGATCGAGGATTTCCTCACCGGTATCGGCGCGCCCATAGCCGCTATGGAGGTGATGAACGCCAAGTTGGAGCGGGACATCCGGGGGAAGGTGAACCGCAGGGTGAACTGTGACGCCGCCAATCTGGACAAGGCAGTGGAGGCCGCCATGTCCCAGGTGGAGGCCATCCACCGCCTGGAGCGGGAGGGCGTGCTGACCGCCCTGCCGGATAAGCTCCGGGAGGTGGCCGCCCTGCGTCTGGCCCATCCGGAGGACACCCTGGCCCAGCTGGCCGAGCGGTGCGACCCGCCCATTACCAAATCCGCCCTCAATCACCGCCTGCGCAAGCTGGTGGAGCTGGGGAGGGAGGACTTATGACCTATGAATTGCAGCCCCTGCGGCTCCAGACAGGTTGGACAGTCCAGTGGAACGACTTTACCGAATACGACATGGCTGTCCACGGGCCGGGGGATGCATTTGAACTTCATGAGGACTTGCTTCAGCTCTTCCACCAAAAAGCTGGCTTGACGATCGACCTGGGCTGGTATCCAAGTTATGATCCTGGCGGTCACTAT
>CATKHE010000049.1 GCA_949747935.1 uncultured Eubacteriales bacterium | reverse complement strand
TCCGGGGTGTTCCCCCGGATCTTTGAGGGGGAGAACAGCATCAATGTCAAGATATGATAACCGGGCCACCAACCGGGCCGTGGCCCTGAAATATGAGGGAGAGGGCGCACCGGTGGTAGTGGCCTCCGGCATGGGCTATCTGGCCGAGCGGATGATCGAGGTGGCCGCCGAGAGCGGCGTGCCCATCTATGAGGACAACTCCCTGGCCACCATGCTGTCTCAGCTGGCCCTGGGACAGGAGATTCCCGACGCGCTGTATCAGGCCATAGTGGAGATCTACGTCTATTTTTTGAACTTTGACCCCAGCGACCCGGAAAAGGCCCGCCGTGAGCGGGCCGCCCTGGCCGCCCAGGCGGAGCAGGCCGCTCAGCCCGCCCTGCCCCCGGAAGAGAAAGGAGAGTCCTGATGGAAGAACGTCTGTATTTGATTCTGGACAGCCAGGGAAATCCGCTGGCCAACGCGGTGCTGGAGTCCCCGCTGAACTCCGAGGTCCTTCAGATCCGCGTGCTCAACGACAAGGTGGAGGCCGTGGCCGCCCACCGGGAGCTTCAGCTGATCGGCGTGGACGACGGAAGCCCCAACCGGGTGGGCGTCATCGTCCGCCAGCGGGACGACCAGCTGGTCATCCAGCCCACCGCCGCCCTGGGTCCCGCCGCCCGGGAAAACCTGCGCATCGTTACGGATTTTGAGAGCGTGATGTACCCGGTGTCCGGATGGTGGAAGGGGCAGCGCGCCCTGAAGGCCAAGGACCTGAGCTGCGGTGGCATCGCTTTTTACTCCAGTATTCCCCTGGAGGACCGAGAGATTGTAGAGATCGTCCTGCCGGTGACCGATTCCCCGCTGGTGATCAAAACCCAGGTGCTGCGCCCCCTGGAGGACGAGAGCTCCCAGCTGCCCCTGTACGCCGCCAAGTTTGTGGACTTGATTCATGATGAGGAAGCACTGATCCGCAAGGCGGTGTTCAGCATCCAGATCCGCACCTCCAACTGAGGTCCTCGCCGGACCTTGTTCTGTCTTGAGAAAGAAAGGAGAACCATACTATGTCCCACAAAACCGGAATCCCGCGCCGCACCTGGAGGGAGCGGGTCCTTTCTCTGTTTCTGGCCGCCGTCCTGCTGCTGGGGATGGCCCCCGAGCTGGCGCTGCCCGCCTCGGCGGACCACTGGGCCGACGCCTATCTGGACCAGCTGGTGGACTGGGGCGTCATGCGGGCCGATCAGATCAGCAACCCGGACGCCCGGCTCACCCGGGCCGAATTCATGGCCATCGTCAACCGGGCCTACGGCTATAAGGAAGTGGGCCCCATGCCCTTTGTGGACGTGCTGCCCACCGACTGGTTCTATGACGATGTGGCCATCGCCTACACCGCCGGCTATATGGGCGGTACCTCTGACAACACCGCCTCGCCCAACAATGTGCTGACCCGGGAGATGGCGGTGTGCATCCTGGCCCGGAACATGATGATGAAGGACACCCCGGGCGAGGACCTGACCTTTGCCGACAGCCGGGACATCAGCGGCTGGGCCAAGGGCCTGGTCAAAACAGCCGTGGATAACTACATTGTAGACGGCTACGCCGACAACCGCTTCGGCCCCCAGGACGCCATCACCAAGGGTCAGATGGCCGCGCTGGTGACCCGGTGCGTGGGCAACCCCCTCAATGAGCCGGGGAGCTACTCCCTGGGCGACGTGTTCGGCAACGTCACCGTCACCTCCCCCAACGTGACGCTGCGCAATACCACCATCAGCGGCGACCTGTATGTCTCGGGCGGCGTGGGCCTGGGGGGAGTCCTTCTGGAGAACGTGAAGGTGCTGGGACGGATTATCGTCAGCGGCACCGGTGAGAGCGAGGAGGGCAAGGCCAGCGTCATCATGCGCAACGTCTCCGCCAACGAGCTGCTGGTGGACAACATGCGCAACCGGTATGTGACCGTCCGGGCGGACGGCGTTACTGAGATCGCCAAGACCACCGTGCGCACCAACGCCTACCTGGAGGACAACAACACCGACACCAAGGGTCTGATGCACATCACCCTGGAGGGCGAGCCGGGCACCCGCCTGGACCTGGCCGGCCGGATCAAGACGGTGGTCGACAAGACCCCGGACTCGGTGATTCAGGTGGCCAAGGGCGCCGTGCAGACCATCACCGTGGACGAGAAGGCCACCAACGCGGTGATTCAGCTCAACCGCAACACCGAGGTCAAGGAGCTCAACCTGGACGTTGCCGCCAACGTCAACGGCGAGGGCGACATTGGAAAGCTGAACATCAACGCCCCGGGCTCCACCGTCACCATGCTGCCCGACGATATCTACATCCGCCCCGGCATCACCGGCAATATCAACGGGGTGGTGATGGACTCCGCCGCCGCGGAGGAGTCCTCCCTGGATCCCCGGCTTCTGTCCGGCTTCCCGGTGGCCAGCGACGTGGCCCCCACCGGCTTCCGGGCTGACTTCTCCTGCAACAAGCGGGGCACCGTCTACTGGGCGGTGAGCAACATCTCCGACGGCTCCGTGGGTGCCGAGGACCTGATTCATCCCCCGGCCTACGGTTCCAGAGCCATCCGCAGCGGCTCGGTGGCCGTGCCCGCCGGAAATACCACAGTGAGCACCCAGGTCACCGGGCTGACGGTGGGGGGCTCCTACTACCTGTCTGCCGTGATGGTGGACGGCCGTGACCGCCGCAGCCCTGTGAAGGTCATCTCCTTCACCACGCCGGACAACAGCGTACCCGCCTTCGCTCAGGGCTACCCCTAC
>CATKHE010000048.1 GCA_949747935.1 uncultured Eubacteriales bacterium | reverse complement strand
CGGCGGCCAGCTTCGCCATGGCCTCCATCACAGCCCGAACAGGTCCTTCACCAGGTCGAAGAGGCTGGCGATCTCCTGGACCACCATCATCAGCACCACTACCAGCCCCGCCAGGGTGGTCATCATGGCCTGCTCGTCCCGCCCCGCCCGGCTGAGCACCTGGTTCAGCACCGCCACCAGAATGCCGATTGCCGCGATTTTAAAGATCAGATCTACCTCCATAAAAACACTTGCCCTCTTTCGTATTCGTTTCGTTAAGCGCGGCAAGGGCTCCGCCCTGCACACGTCAAATCCCTACAGCAATAAAATCACCAGGAACGCCCCGCCGGACAGGCCCAGGGCCTGACAGACCCGGCCCTGACGGCGGCTGTCCTCCTCCAGGCGCGCGGCCAGCTCTTCCAGGCGGCGGCGGGCAGCGGACAGGACCTCCCGCTGGCGGTCCGCGCCGCACCGCCCCAGGGTATCGCCCAAAGGGGCCAGGACGGCTCGTCCTGCCGGATCCAGCTCCTCCAGTCCGCCGGTCAGCCGCTCCCACAGGGCGGCGAAGTCCTCCCGGTCCAGGGCGGCCAGCCCGCGGGCGCAGCCCTGAAACAGGGCCTGTGCCGGCCCCCGGCTGTGCGCCGCCCCTCTGTCCAGCAGCTGAGACAGGGGCGGGGCGGTCAGCTCCAGCTCCCGCTCCAGCACGGCCAGGCCCTCCGCCGTCTGCCGGACGGCCCGTCCCCGTCTCCGCAGGCCCTCCGCCGCCTGAAATCCCAAAAAGGCCCCTCCCGCGGCTACCAGGGCCGCACCAAGCAATCTAATCATCTACCTCAGCTCCTCCACATCATAGGTCCGCCCCTCCCCCGTCCGGCGGATACGGACCAAATACCGAAACAGGCCCTCCTCCAGGAGGGGGCGGTACAGGGGACGGCGCTCCAGATCGGCCCGGCCCTCTCCGTGGGCGGTGGCCAGCAGGGTGACCCCGCAGCCCGCCGCCGATGTCAGGGCGCGCACATCCTCTGGGGCGGTAATCTCGTCCACCGCCAGCACCTGGGGGTTCATGGCCCGGAGCAGAAGCATCAGCCCCTGAGCCTTGGGGCACCCCTCCATCACATCGGTGCGCCGGCCCACCTCCAGCTGGGGCAGTCCGTTATACATTGCAGCCACCTCCCCCCGCTCGTCGGCCAGAGACACCCGCAGCGGGGCACACCCCTCCCCCTCTGACACCGACCGGATCAGGTCCCGGAGGAGTGTGGTCTTGCCCAGCCCCGGCGGGGCCAAAATCAGGGTGTCCGCCAGCCGCCCCGCCGGACACAGCCTGTCCACCACCGAAACGGCCGCCCCCCTCACCTGCCGGGCAATCCTCACGTCGGCGGAGGAGATGGACCGCAGGCCGCATATCGCCCCCTCCCTGAGAACCGCCGTCCCGCACAGGCCAATGCGGTGGCCGCCGGCGAAGGTGAGATACCCCCGGCATATCTGGTCCAGCACCGTATGGAGGGAGGCCCCGCTCGCGATTTCCACCAGCCGGTCCAGCTCCGCCCCCTCCACCGGAGGGCCGCCCAGGTCCCGCTCCCGCCCATCGAGCACCGCCGTCATGGGCCGCCCCGCCCGCAGGCGCAGCTCCTCCGTCCGGGCCCGTTCCCCCTCCGTCAGGGACAGCGCCTCCTGACGCAGCCGCAGGGGCAGGGCCTGCACCGCCTGGACATAGCTGTCCGCCGCTTTCATCTGTGCCATCATCCTCACCGCCTTTTTCACTCACTTGACTATATGAGGACAAGCATGGGGTTATGACAAAAGAAAAACCAGAGGACGGACTGGTCCTCTGGTCACCGACGCCACAGCATCAGATATTCTGTTTCTCCGGTATTGTCATCCAGCTGCTCCCGCTGGACCTGAAAGCCCTCCCGCAGATAAAAGCTGACCGCCCGGACGTTCTTTTTATAGACCTGGAGGGCGAGCTGTTCTCTGCCCCGCCTCGAGCGATCCAGCAGAGCCCTTCCAATCCCTCCGGAACGAGATCCGTTCCGGACAAAGATCCCCTCGATGCAGTCCCCATTCAGTCCCACAAACCCCTGTATCCCGTCCTCGCCCTCCCAGACAAGCACCTCCGCCTGCGGGAGCATGTCCTTGACCGCCTCAAAATTCGCCTCCCAATATTGGGCCGGGATAAAATCATGCGCGTCGATATTGGCCTCCAGCCAGAGCCGCGCCACCCCGCTCCAGTCCCTCTCCTCCGCCCTTCTGATCACGCCGCGTTCCTCCTCACAGTAAATTTATTTTATTTTAGCACAGCTTCGGGGACAAAACAGCTGTGATTTCTCACAAATTCCCCGCCCCGGCGCCCCTCTTGTCAGCCGTCTCCCCGTATGCTATGATATGCACAGCGCCGGCCCGTCTGGTCCCCCGCCGGGACCGGCATGCCTGGAATTGGAGGAATGACGATGACATTTGAGGAGAGAATCCAGCAGACCAGTCCCTATCTGCTGTGCTGGATCGACCTGGCCATGACGCCCAAGCGCCTGACCGGCCTCTACGACCTGAAAAGGATCAAGCGGCTGGCCGACAAGGACTTTCCCGTCCCCCACAGCGACTACACCGAGAAGAAGCTGGCCCCCATCCAGGAATTTTTGAAGTCCCGGACGGGGAACTGGGACCTGCTGGGGGAGATGACCGCCCTCCAGGTGCTGGACTTTCCCAAGCGCACCCCGGCCGGCGTCATCGACGACTTCTCCTTCCTGCCCAAGCTGACCAGCCTGCGGCAGCTG
>CATKHE010000047.1 GCA_949747935.1 uncultured Eubacteriales bacterium | reverse complement strand
CCTGTTTTTGCAGAAACGGGAGGCCCTTGCCAGCGAGGAACCGGATTGGGTACACCTGAACACTGATGAAAACGGCCTGAAAATGAATCAGTATTTCATAGACCACCGGTCAATGGTGATGGGCGAAATGGGGGAGGACAGCGGCCCCCACGGGCCGGAAACCGCCTGCCTGCCCCGCGAGGGGCAAGACCTGGGAGAGCAGCTTGCCGCCGCCATCCAGAACATCCAGGGCACCATCACCGAGTATGTACTGGACGACCCGGAGGCCGAGGGCGAGGACAAGTCCATCCCCGCCGACCCGAATGTACGGAATTTCAGTTATACCATAGTGGACGGCGAAATCTATTACCGGGAAAACAGCCGGATGAACCCGGTTGAGGTGTCGGTGACAGCGGTGAACCGCATCAAGGGGCTGATCGCCATCCGGGACTGTGTTCGGACACTTATTGAGTATCAGACTGAGGACTGGCCCGCCGAGGACATCCAGGCCCAGCAAAAGAAGCTGAATACCCTCTATGACGCCTATGTAGAGAAGTACGGGCGCATCAACTCCCGTGGCAACAGTCTCGCCTTTAGGATGGACAGCGCCTATTTTCTTCTGGCCTCCCTGGAGGTGCTGGACGATGAGCGCAACTTTGTCCGCAAGGCGGATATGTTCACCAAGCGCACCATCAAGCAGAAAGTCGCCGTCACCTCTGTTGATACTGCATCCGAGGCCCTGGCCGTGTCACTGGCTGAAAAGGCCAAGGTGGATATGGCTTTTATGATGGAGCTGACCGGCAAGACCGAACAGGAGATATTTGCCGAGTTGACCGGCGTGATCTTCCTGAACCCCATGCACGGGTATGGCGGCAGCACAGCGGCAAAGTATCTCACCGCCGATGAATACCTCTCCGGCAACGTGCGGGAGAAGCTGGAATGGGCAAGACGCAGCGCCGAACTGAACCCGGAGGACTATACCGCCAATGTGGAGGCGTTGGAACAGGTGCAGCCGGCAGACCTGAACGCCAGTGAGATTTCTGTACGTCTCGGCTCTATATGGCTCCCCCCGGATGTTGTGGAGCGGTTCGTCTTTGAGCTGTTGGACACAGCCGCGAATTGCCAAAAACAAATCCGCGTCCACTACTCACAATATACGGGAGAATGGAATGTTAAGGGTAAGAGTACTGATCGGGTGAACATCAAGGCCAGCAGTACCTACGGCACCACACGTATCAATGCCTACAAGATCATCGAGGACACCCTGAACCTGCGGGATGTGCGGATTTTTGACTATATTCAGGATGAGAACGGGAAGAGAAAACCCATTCTGAACAAGAAAGAAACCGCCATTGCCCAGGGCAAGCAGGAGCTTATCAAGCAGGCGTTCCAGGACTGGATATGGAAAGACCCGGAGCGGAGAGAGCGGCTGACCACACTCTACAACGAGAGATTTAACAATCTGCGGCCCCGCGAGTATGACGGGAGCCACATCAGCTTTGTGGGCATGAACCCGGAGATCACCCTGAAGCCCCATCAGGTAAACGCCGTTGCCCGCATCCTCTATGGCGGCAACACCCTGTTAGGACATGTGGTGGGGGCAGGGAAAACGTGGGAAATGGTAGCGGCGGCACAGGAGAGCAAGCGGCTGGGCCTTTGTCAAAAGAGCCTGTTCGTGGTGCCCAACCATTTGACGGAACAGTGGGCGTCGGAGTATTTGCAGCTCTATCCCTCCGCCAATATCCTTGTTGCTACAAAAAAGGATTTTGAAACGAAAAATCGAAAGCGGTTTTGCGGCAGAATTGCCACCGGCGACTATGACGCCATCATCATCGGCCACTCACAGTTTGAGAAGATACCCCTGAGCATAGAGCGCCAGCGGTTTACGCTGGAGCAACAGTTGGACGAGATCACCCGGGGTATTTCCGAACTGAAAGCGCAGAAGGGGGAACGGTTCTCCGTCAAGCAGTTGGAGGGGACAAGGAAAAACATTCGAAATGGTGGCCGCTGCCCAGGAATCGAAACGCTTGGGCCTTTGCCAGAAGTCCATGTTTGTGGTCCCCAACCATCTTATCGAGCAGTGGGCGGCTGAGTATTTGCAACTTTATCCCTCCGCCAACATCCTTGTGGCTGCTAAGAAAGACTTTGAGACCAAGAACCGCAAGCGATTTTGCGGGCGTATCGCCACCGGAGATTACGATGCCATCATCATTGGTCATTCCCAGTTTGAAAAGATACCCATGAGCCTCCAGCGGCAGATGGAATACCTGGAGCGGGAGAAGAAAGACATACTGGCGGGTATTGCGGAACTAAAAGCCTGCGGCGGCGAGCGGTTCTCGGTGAAACAGATGGAGCGGGCAAAAAAGTCCATCCAGGCGAAGCTGGACAAACTCAATGACCAGAGCCGCAAGGATGACGTGGTAACTTTCGAGGAACTGGGCATCGACCGGCTGTTTATCGACGAAGCCCATTATTATAAAAACCTTGCCGCCTTTTCCAAGATGCAGAATGTGGGGGGCATCAGCCAGACCGAGGCCCAAAAGTCCAGCGACCTGTATATGAAGTGCCGCTACCTGGACGAACTGACCGGGGGACGGGGAGTAGTATTTGCCACCGGTACGCCTATTTCCAATACCATGGTAGAGATGTACACGATGCAAAAATATCTGCAATATGGCCTACTGGAGGAAAAGGGACTTCTCCACTTTGACGCCTGGGCCTCTACCT
>CATKHE010000046.1 GCA_949747935.1 uncultured Eubacteriales bacterium | reverse complement strand
GGCGTCAAGGCGGACCTGACCGCCTATAAGATCGAGGGCAACAACTTCTTCCGCCTGCGTGACCTGGGCAAGGCCCTGGACTTCTACGTGGGCTGGACCCCCGAGCGGGGCGTTTTCATCGAGACAGACAAGCCCTACAGCGACTGAGCACGAAGGCCCGCCCCATTGGGGCGGGCCTTTCTCTACCCCGTCCCTCTGACACGGCGCAGGAGAAGCTCATGGGCGGCGGTCATACCGGTCAGAAGGGCGAGGAGGTAGAGGGGAAACAGGGCGGGAGAGAGGTAGTTGGCCATCAGGCCGAAGAGGGGCGGCATCAGGCAGGTGCCCACATAGGCGCTGGCCATCTGTACGCCGATCAGGGCTTGAGACCTGTCGGGGCCGAAGTATTCGGGGGTGGCGTGGATCAGAGAGGGATAGACTGGGGCGCAGCCCAGGCCGATCAGGACCAGTCCCGGCAGAGCGGCGGACTTCCCCAGGGGGAGGAGGAGCGCGGCTGTCCCGAGGGCGGCGATGGCCTGGCCCAGCCGGACCATCTGCCTGTCGTTCAGCTTCAGGGTGAGAAAGCCGCTCAGCCCCCGGCCCGCGGTGATGCCGATGAAGAACAGTCCGGTAAACCGGGCGGCCGTCTGGACGGGAACCCCCTTTTGCAGTACCAGGTAGCTGCTGGCCCACAGGGAGGCGGTCTGCTCCAGGGCGCAGTAGCAGAAGAAGGCGGCCATCACCGCCTTGGTCCCGGGAATGCGGAGGACCTGTCTCAGGGTCAGGGCGGTCTTCTCCGCCGCGCAGGAGGCCTCTCCGGTCCGTCTCCAGAGGGGGAGGCTGATCAGCAGGACCAGGGTGAGAGCCGCCTGGAGAAGGCTGATATAGCGGTAACCCGTGGGCCAGCCGTGTCCGCCGGTGAGGGCGAAGCCCATAATGTAGGGGCCGACGGTGGCGCCCAGGCCCCACATGCAGTGCAGCCAGCTCATATGGCGGCTGGCATAGTGGAGGGCCACATAGTTGTTCAGCGCCGCGTCTACGCTGCCTGCGCCCAGTCCGTAGGGGACGGCCCACAGGCAGAGCTGCCAGTAGGAGCCGCTGACCGAGAAGCCGAACAGGGCCAGGGCGGTGGTCCCCACACTGACGGCCGTCACCCGTCCGGCCCCCAGCCGCCTGGTCAGCCGGTCGCTCATCAGGCTGGAGACGATGGTGCCCAAGGCGACAATCATAGAGATGCCGCCGGCGTAGGACACCGGGACCCCCAGCTGACCGTACATGGACGGCCAGGCCGAGCCCAAAAGGGAATCGGGCAGACCCAGGCTGACAAAGGAGATATAAATGACCGCTAACAACAAATGGAGCATCTTGCGTCCCTCCTCGATTTCTGATATGATAATACCAGTAAAATAGGGGAACAGGTAGAAGAAAACAGCCCAATTAATAGGACAAAACCGTCAGAGGGGGAGCGCTATGGCATTGAGCAGATGTACCGGAATGACGGACGAGCGGGGGCGGGAGCTGCTGGAGCACGGCACGGCGCTGTTTCCGGCGGCCTGCTATCACGACGATCTGGAGGCGGAACGGGTGCCCTGGCACTGGCACGACGAGCTGGAGACCACCCTGGTGGAAGGGGGAGCGGCCGTCGTCTCGGTGGGGGGCGAGCGCCATGTTGTGGAGCCGGGAGACGGCTTCTTCATCAATGCCGGAGCCCTTCACGGCATGTGGCCCGCCGGCCCGGGGGAGTGCCGCCTGCGGGCAGTGCTGTTCCATCCCCGTTTGGTGGGGGGCGGCGTGGACAGCGTCTTCTGGCAGAGCTACCTCCAGCCCCTGCTCTCTGACCCGGGGCGGCAGTGCGTCCTCTTTCACCGGGAGGTTCCCTGGGAGCGGGAGGTCCTCCAGGCCATCGGGAAGGCGTGGCGCGGCTGCGCGGAGGAGGCCCCGGGGTTTGAGTTCCAGGTGCGGGAGGCCCTGTCCAGGGAGATTTTTCTGCTGTCCCGGCACCGCCGTCCGGCCGGGGGAGGCCCCTCGGAGAAGGAGCTCCGGGGCGGGGAGCGGATGAAAATGATGCTCCAGTATATCCAGGATAACCTGTCAGGGGAGCTGACCGCCGGCGAAATCGCCCGGAGCGCAAGCCTCAGCGAGAGCGAGTGCCTGCGGTGCTTCCGCTCCATGCTGGGCACAACTCCCATCCAATACGTTCGGCAGCTGCGGGTCCACCGGGCGGCGGAGCTGCTGACATCCACCGACTGGAAAATTGCGGATGTGGGCGCGCTGTGCGGATTTCAGGAGATGAGCTACTTCGCCAAGACCTTCCGGGCCATAAAGGGCTGTACCCCCAGCCGGTACCGGGCGGAGAAGTTAAGGGAATTTTAATTTGTTTTCCCCCAAAATTGTGCTATACTATAGCGGACGAAATGAGTTCCGCCCTGGGGGCGTTTGGAAAGGATGGACTGATTTTGGAGAAATTTGACATATGGATCGCCGGCGCGGGCTACGCCGGCGCGGTGGCCGCCCGGGCTTTGGCAGAAAAAGGGAAAAAGGTACTGGTGCTGGAGCGCCGGGACCACATCGGCGGCAACGCCTACGACTGCCTGGACGAGTATGGGGTCCTCATCCACAAATACGGCCCCCACATCTTCCACACCAACGACAAAAAGGTCTTCGACTTCCTCTCCCGGTTTACCCAGTGGCGGGACTACCAGCACCGG
>CATKHE010000045.1 GCA_949747935.1 uncultured Eubacteriales bacterium | reverse complement strand
GATATCTGATTTTTATATTCGGGGCGACTCTCTATGAGCTATGGAAGCAGAGGAGAAAGTGACTATGCTTAATTTGGGCATTACGGGCCCCACCGGGGCGGGGAAGACAACTCTGCTCCGTGAGGTGGAAAAGTTGGGCGGCGGAGTTATCGACTGCGACACCGTCTACCACGGATTGCTGAAAGGTGAATCTGCTTTACAGTTGTCGCTGGAGAGAGAGTTCGGTCCACTTCGGGATGAGGCAGGGGCCATCGACCGGAAGAAGCTGGGGGCAATGGTGTTTCATGACCCGGAAAAGCTGGAGACCCTCAACGCCATTGCTTGGGAGGCGGTGGTGGCCCGGACAAAGGCCCTGCTGGAGGAGCAGAGAGAACAGGGAAGGGTGCTCACCGCTGTGGACGCCATCGCTCTGCTGGAGAGCCCCTTGGGGGAGATGTGCGATATCACAGTGGCCGTCCTGGCGCCACCCGAGGCGCGGGTGGCGCGCATCATGGCCCGGGAGGGCATTTCAGAGGACTACGCCTGGGCGAGGGTGAAGGCCCAGCGGCCGGATGCGTATTTTATCCAAAACTGTGACTATACTTTATATAATGACTGTTCCAGTGCGGATGAATTTTCGCAAAAGGCGCGGGAATTTTTGCGAGAAATTCTGTATAATTCACATAACAACCTAGAAGGAGGTCTCATTATGAGTGAGGAAAAGAAGGAACAAACCCGGGGCGAGCAGCTGCGCAAGGCGCTGCTGTACGAGAAAAAGAACGGCTATGACCGGCTGATCCCCGGCGAGCTGGAGGCCATGGAGGCCTACTGCACCGGCTACAAGCAGTTTCTGGACGCAGGCAAGACAGAACGGGAGTGTGTGGACCGGACCATTGCCCTGGCGGAGAACGCCGGCTTCCGGCCCTATGTCCGGGGCGGTGAGCTGAAGCCGGGGGACAAGGTCTACCGGGTGAACCGGGGCAAGGCCGTCACCCTGGCGGTCATCGGGAAAAAGCCCCTGTCGGAGGGGGCATATATCGGTGCGGCTCACATTGATTCCCCCCGCCTGGATTTGAAGCAGAACCCCCTCTATGAGGCGGAGGAGCTGGCCTATCTCAAGACGCACTACTACGGGGGCATTCGCAAATATCAGTGGGTGACCATCCCTCTGGAGCTCCACGGGGTGGTGGTTTTGAAGGGGGGACAGACCATTCGGGTGTCGGTGGGCAACGGCCCCAACGACCCGTTGTTCACAATCGGCGACCTGCTGCCCCATCTGGGGGTGGAGCAGTCCAAAAAGCCGCTGGGGGAGGCCATCCCCGCCGAGAGCCTGAACATTCTGGTGGGCAGCCGCCCCCTGGCGGACGACGAGGGCAAGGACCGGGTGAAGCTGGCCGCGCTGGAACTTCTGAATCGAAAGTACGGCATCACCGAGGAGGATTTCATCTCCGCGGAGCTGTCCGCCGTCCCCGCCTTCAACGCCCGGGACATCGGCTTTGACCGCTCTCTCATCGGCTCTTACGGCCACGACGACCGGGTGTGCGCCTACGCCTGTCTGGCCGCCATCCTCCAGCTCACCGCTCCGAAGCACACCGCTGTTTGTATGCTGGCCGACAAGGAGGAGATCGGCTCCGAGGGGGTCACTGGCATGAAGTCCGCCGCTTTCGATACCTTTATGACCGACCTGTGCGAGGCCCAGGGGGTTCCTCTGCGGGCCTGCTATGAGAGGTCCTTCTGCCTGTCTGCCGATGTGACCGCCGCCTACGATCCCAACTTCGCCGATGTGTATGAGAAGCGCAACAGCGCCTTTGTCAACTACGGTATGGGCCTGTGCAAATACACCGGAGCCCGGGGCAAGTCCGGGGCCTCTGACGCCTCCGCCGAGGTGGTGGCCCGGGTGCGCCGTATTCTGGACCATGCCAGCGTGGTCTGGCAGATGGCCGAGTTGGGCAAGGTGGACGCTGGCGGCGGCGGCACCGTGGCCGCCTATATGGCTGAGCGGGACATCGACACCCTGGACGCCGGCGTCCCTGTCCTGTCCATGCACGCCCCCTTCGAGACGGTGGGCAAGCTGGACTGCTATATGACCTTCAAGGGAATGAAGGCGGTATTTGAGGCGCTGTAAAGAGAAAAGGCCTGCCAGCTGGCAGGCCTTTTTCCCTTTCATTAAGCGTTTGAAATTGGTCTTGAGATGTAAAGCATAAGTCCTTCCGCCCCGCTGGAATAGGCCAGACTGAGGCCGGTTTCTTCCTTTAAATAGACATTTGCGATAGAGACAGAGCCGGGGGATGGCTCCTCCTCAAGCTCGGAAATGGGGGAGAAGCCGACATCCTCTATCGCCTGCAGGTATGCTTTGCAGTCCTCCAGGGGAATGTCAGACAGCTCCAGGCTGAAAAAACCATAATTTGAGGAGGTACCTTGGGAATAGCGGACAAGGGTCCCTGTTACTGGCTGAGGAATATTCCGCGTGAATTCGTTGTTGGGCCACTGGTCGGATTCGGTCCAGATCAGCTCGGCGTCTAATTCGAAAACCGGCTTTTCAGCGGGGCTGCAAGCAGTCAAAGAAAACAAGGCAAAACAGAGCAGAACCGCAAAAATAT
>CATKHE010000044.1 GCA_949747935.1 uncultured Eubacteriales bacterium | reverse complement strand
CACATAGGAGCCCATATTGCCGGCGAAGAAGAAGCGGATCACCGCCAGGGGGTCCACCTCCCCGGAGGCGTTCTGGGTGGTAAAGATGCTGGCCAGGGGGTTGAGGCAGGGCAGGAGCATAAAGCCCAGGAACAGATAGGCGAAGAAGGCTGCGCCGAAAATCTTCACCAGCAGGGCCGGGCTCAGGGCGCTGGAGCGGCTTTTGGTCATAGTATCTCCCCCTTTAACCGGCCGGGTAGGCCATTACGTCTCTGGGGTCCATGACCACCTTCACAGCTTGGCCCGCCTCGTAGATGTTCACACCGTCGTTTTTCTCGATGACCTTGATGGTCTGTCCGGCGGCCTTGATGTAATACTTGATGTACAGCCCGTAGTACTCCCGGCTGTCCACCACCCCGGACAGCACCACGTTCCCCGGCTTGGGGTCCACATTAACATGGATACGCTCCAGTCGGATGTAGTTCTGGGCGGCGGGGTCCACCTGTCCCCCGCCTGCGTTCAGGGCGGCCACCGCCTCCCCCTGAAGGAGGTTAATGTCGCCGATGAAGTTGCAGACAAACTCGGTGGCGGAGTGGTTGTATACCTCGTTTGGGGTGCCGATCTGCTCGATGACCCCCTTGTTGAACACGGCGATGTGGTCAGACAGGGTGAGGGCCTCCTCCTGGTCGTGGGTGACGTAGATGGTGGTGATGCCGAAATCCTTCTGCATCTGCTTTAGTTCGTTGCGCAGCTGCACCCGCAGCTTGGCGTCCAGGTTGGACAGCGGCTCGTCCATGCAGATGATGGCAGGCTCGGTGACCAGCGCCCTGGCGATGGCCACCCGCTGCTGCTGGCCGCCGGACAGCTGGCTCACCGCCTTTTTCAGCTGTTCGTCACTCAGGTCCACCTTTTGGGCGATGTCGTTCACCTTCTGGACGATTTCGGCCTTTTTCAGCTTTTTCAGCTTCAGGCCAAAGGCGATGTTGTCATACACCGTCATGGTGGGGAACAGGGCGTAGGACTGAAATACAATGCCAATGTTCCGCTCCTCGATGGGAACGTGGGTGATGTCTTTCCCCTTCACCACCACCGTGCCCGAGACGGGCTGGATGAAGCCGGTGATGGTACGTAGGGTAGTGGTCTTCCCGCAGCCGGAGGGGCCCAGGAAAGTGAAGAATTCCCCCTCCCGGACATGGACGTTGATGTCGTGCAGGGCGGTGAAGTCGCCGAATTTGACGACGATGTCGTTGAGTCGGATCATAGGCGATGCTCCCTCTCTTTTTTATATTTAAAACGCGCGGCGGGCCGGTTCCCCGGCCCGCCACGGATCAAACGATTGAATTTAGCCGGCGGACTGGGTCAGGGTAGCCCAATCCAGGCTGTCCCAGTCAGGCTCAGTTTTGGCCTCGCTGGCGTCAGCCCAGTAGAAGCCCAGGTTGGTCATAATGTTGGTCCAGTCGCTGGAGTGAGCGGCCACGTACTCTGCATAGGTGGTGTCGCCGTCCACCTTGGACAGGGCAAAGTTCTTGAGCTGATAGATGGGAGGAATGCCGTCGGGGTAGAGCATATTGGCGGCCTCGGTGTTGCAGGGGTAGGAGTCGAACTCCTCGCCCCAAGCGGCCTGGACCTCGGCGGAGCCGAACCACTCGGCAAACTCCTGAACCGCGGCGGTCTGCTCAGGGGTGCGGCCGGCTTTGTCCAGGATGCCGATATACTCGGCGATGTAATAGGTGCCGTCGGCGATGTCCACCAGATTCCAGTTCTCAGGCTCCATGGTGCCCTTCAGGGGCTTGTCGGAGCTGTCGCCCGCAGCGTCGATCTTGCCGTAGAGGGAGGAGGAGTAGAAGGTGGACACCTGTACATCGCCCTTGTTCAGGGGATCGAAGCCGTACTTGTAATCGTCGCCGCCGCTCTTACCCTCGGCGCAGTACTTCCAAAGGGTCTTCCAGCCGTCGATGGAGATGCCGCCGGCGGGGGAAGCGGGATCTACAAAGGCGTACAGCATGGCGGAGTTGATGTTGGCGTTGGTGGTGCCGCCCACCTTGTTCTGGCGGTACCAGGAGTAGCCGCAGTCCACAATGTCGGCCCAGTGGTCAAAGTGGAGCTCCTGGCCGTTGGTGCCCAGCTCGTCGTTGCGGTAGAGCATCAGCACGTTTTGGATGACCAGGCCGTAGGCCTTGCCGGGGTAGGCGTACTCGCCCACGTCGCCCGACCAGGAGGGTGTCCAGTCCAGAATGGACAGATTCTCATAAGTACCGTTGACCAGCTGACTCCAGCGGGTCTCGTTCAGGCCGAAGATCAGGTCGCCGTCCTTGTTCTCATTGGCGGCCTGAATGGCGGCAGTGTCGCCGGAGATGACGGAGTTGTCGTCAATGGAGATGTTGAAGCCGGCCTCTTTCGCCTCATTGATCAGCCAGGTGGTCCGCTCGGTGGAGTTGGAGTTGGAGTAGATGCGGATGGTGTAGCCGTAGTCGGGCTCCACCTCCTGGGGGGTGCTGGTGGGGACGCTGCTGCCGCCGCCGGAGGAAGGAGGCGGCGGGGTCTGAGATTTATCCTCTCCGCCGCCGCAGGCGGCCAGAGACAGGGCCATGGACATAGCAAGCGCAAATGCAAGAACTTTTTTCATTGTCAGGACTCCTTTTTTGAATTTGGATATTGCGATGGTTTCCTCTCTTCTATATTATAATCAAATTGTAAAAAAT
>CATKHE010000043.1 GCA_949747935.1 uncultured Eubacteriales bacterium | reverse complement strand
CTCTTGCTGCCTTGCGCTTGTTATGGAGCTCCCCAGTCAGCTTCGCTGACAGCCCCCTTCTAAAAGGGGGCCTTTTGTTGCGGCAGATCGGGATTCAATCCTCAATATCCACCAATATGTTGTCCGTTCCGTGCTCCTCAAACTCGGCGATGTAGGCGTCGATGCGGCTGGTGAGCTCAGCGTAGTTGTGCTCGTCGATGGGGGCGTCGTCCATGTCCCGCCGGGCCAGATCCTCGGCCAGGATCTCGAAAAAGACGTTGTTCTCATACTCCACGATGGCCTCGTGGATTCCCCCCTCCACAAAGGCCCGGGAGGGGACGATCTCCCCTTGATAGAGCTCCGCCAGCTGGGACATTCCCTCCAGGGCGGCCCGGCCAAAGAGCAGGCTCTCCACCTGGTCGTAGTCGGCGAAGCGGTCGTCCCCCCGGGTGGAGTTTAAAATCCAATTGCCGATATATACCAGATCCAACAGACGGCGGAACTGTTTTTTATTCAATTCCAGATTCATAAAGCTCCTCCTCTCCAGCGGGAGACGATGATACACTCCCGTCCAGAGGGGACGGGAGCACGCTGTCTACAGCTATTATAACGCCCAAATCAAATTTGTCAAATGGAGAAACACGGCAAAACACCTTGTTTTTTCAGGCAAAATGACATACAATAAAAGAGATACTTTACAGCCGCCCCCAAACTGTGTATAATACCTCAGACTGACGGGCCAAGGCCCGCCAAATCGGAATGATCACAGTGATGGGAGGTCCCCCAATGGACAAGGACGTGGTTATCTCCATCAAGGGGATGCAGAAATATGAGGGCGCGCTGCCCGATGTGGTGGAGCTGGTCACCGCCGGCCGGCTGAGCCGGGAGGGGGAGAGCTATACCCTGTCTTACCAGGAGAGCGAGCTCACTGGCCTGGGAGGCACCCTGACCACCATCCTGGTGGACGGGGAGCAGGTCACCATCCTGCGGGTGGGGGAGTTCAATTCCCAGATGGTGTTCCAGGAGGGACGCCGGCATTTGTCCATGTACAATACACCCTATGGCGCTATGGCCATCGGCGTGCATACCCGCCACCTGCTGGCCGAGCTGAACGACCAGGGGGGCGACATCGAGGTGGATTACGCCATCGAGGTGGACCACGCCCTGGCCGGCCGCAGTGTGTTCCACATCAACGTGAAAGAGTCGGAGGGCGGCCTGGGCAGCTTGAAGCAATAACTGCAGAGGCGGATATCATCTGCCCGTTTGATGAAAAAGCTTCCCTCGGGGAAGGGAGCCTTGAGTGGCTTTATTATAAAGAAAAGGTGAAATAGAATGACAAACATGATACAGTCCGCTAAAGACCAGGTGGCCGCTCTGACCGAGGCCGCCTATGAGAGGGCCGCCGCCGCAGGGTCCCTGCCTGCCGGGGCGGAGGTGAGGGCCACCATCGAGATCCCCAAGGATACGAGCCATGGGGACTACGCCTCCTCCTTCGCAATGGCGGGGGCCAAGGCCCTCCGTATGGCCCCCAGAGCCATCGCCCAGACCATCGTGGACAACCTGGAGCTGGAGGGCAGCTATTTCAGCAGAGTGGAGATCGCCGGCCCGGGCTTCCTCAACTTTACCCTGGGCCCCAAGTGGTACGGCGACGTACTGGGCGCCGTTGAACAGGAGGGGGCCACTTACGGCTCCGGCAGCGGGGGCGCGGGGAAAAAGGTGATGGTGGAGTTTGTTTCCGCCAACCCCACCGGCCCCATGCACATGGGCAATGCCCGGGGAGGCGTGCTGGGTGACACCCTGGCCAACGTGCTGGCCCGGGACGGCTGGAACGTGTGGAAGGAGTTCTACGTCAACGACGCGGGCAACCAGATTAACAAGTTTGCCCGGTCCATCTATGCCCGGTGCATGCAGCTGGCGCTGGGAGAGGACAACTACCCCTTCCCCGAGGACGGCTACCATGGGGAGGATATCAAAGAACTAGCACAAATGTTTCACGTGAAACATGCGTACGATTTTCCGGGTGAGACTTCAGAGGAAGACTGGTTCGCCGAGATGGCCCGATTCGGCCTGGAGCGGAACATTCCCAAGATGAAGGCCGACCTGAACAAATATGGTATCCAGTATGACCAGTGGTTTTTGGAGTCCTCCCTCCATGACAGCGGCTTCGTGGCCGATACCGTGCGGCTGCTCACCGAAAAGGGCTGGACCTATGAGAAAGACGGGGCCCTGTGGCTGAACACCACCGAGCTGCTGAAGAAAAAATACATGGCCGAGGGCAAGAGTCAGGAGCAGGTGGACAAGCTGGACTTGAAGGACGACGTGCTCCGCCGGGCCAACGGGTTCTATACCTACTTTGCCGCCGACATCGCCTACCACCGGAACAAATTCGAGGAGCGGAAGTTCGATCTGGTCATCAACATCTGGGGGGCCGACCACCACGGCCATGTGGCCCGGCTCCAGGCGGCTCTGGACGGTCTGGGTCTGGACGGCTCTCACCGGCTGGTCATTGTGCTGATGCAGCTGGTCAACCTGCTTCAGGACGGCAAGCCGGTGCGCATGTCCAAGCGGACGGGCAAGGCCATCGCCCTCCACGACCTCCTGGACGAGATCAGCGTGGATGCCGCCCGGTACTATTTCAACAACCGGGCTGCCACCAGCCCCCTGGACTTCG
>CATKHE010000042.1 GCA_949747935.1 uncultured Eubacteriales bacterium | reverse complement strand
TTTGGGCGGCCCGCGGCCTGTCAAAAAGCTTCCGTCCCCCCTCGGGGCGGCGGGGATTGAGGTCGGTGAAGCCGGGCGTACGGAGGAAATGAGGATGGGCAGCCCTGCTTCCCGACGAAGAGGGCCCCGCCTTTCGTCGGGGCCCGGGAGGGGCTACAGGGCCATGTGTTTCAGGGCGTGGGCCTTGATTTTCTCGAAAGTCTCATCGCTCAGATCGTGTTCCATTTTGCAGGCGTCGGCGGCGGCCACCTTCTCGCTGACCCCAAGGGCTATGAGGAATTGAGTGAGAAGCTTGTGCCGGCTGTAAATGCGCTGGGCGATCTCCTCGCCGGGGGGGAGGAGGGTAATGAAGCCGTCGGTGTCCATCTCGATATAGCCGTTCTCCCGGAACCGCTTCATCGCCACGCTGACGCTGGGCTTGGTCAACTCCAGCTGGTGGACCACGTCGATGGAGCGGACCGTCCCCTGGCGCTCCCGCAGGATTAAAATGGCCTCCAGGTAGTCCTCGGCGGATTCGTGGATATTCATATATCGCACCTCCTTTTACCATAAGGTTAGCATACAATTATCCCAAAATCAAGAAAATTCCGGGGATACAGGCCGGCCACCGATTTCGGAGGCCGGTTTCCTTTGTGTCAAGGCTTCGTGAAACGGACATAATTTAGTTGACACAGGCGGGGGAATGTGGTAGAAGTAAAATGGGGAAAGTTCGGAAAAGATTTAATAAAGGAGAAGTAGAATGAAGCTTTTGGAATTGCTGGGCGTCTTTGGCGGTCTGGCCCTGTTCCTCCACGGGATGCAGATGATGAGCTCCGGCTTGGAGGCCGCCGCCGGCGGCCGGATGAAGGCCATCTTAGAAAAGCTGACTTCCAACCGGTTTATGGGGGTGCTGGTTGGGGCGCTGATTACTGCCGCGGTTCAGTCCTCCTCGGCTACCACCGTTATGGTGGTGGGCTTTGTCAATGCGGGGATGATGACCCTGAATCAGGCCGTCTGGCTCATTATGGGAGCCAACGTGGGCACCACCGTCACCGGTCTGCTCATCGCCCTGGATGTGGGGGCGCTGGCCCCTGTGGTGGCCTTTGCCGGCGTGTTCCTGATGCTCTTTGTCAAGCGGGCGAAGCTGCGGCACATCGGGCAGATTCTGGCCGGTCTGGGTATTCTTTTCATCGGAATGGACACCATGAGCGCCGCCATGGCCCCTCTGCGGGAGTTTCCGCTCTTCCTCCGTCTGATGTCCACCCTGTCAAACCCCCTGCTGGGTATTCTCTTCGGGGCGCTGTTCACCGCCCTGATCCAGTCCTCCTCCGCCTCGGTGGGCATTTTGCAGACTCTGGCCGCCGGGGGAGTCATTCCCTTCTCCGGAGCGGTCTTTGTCCTCTTCGGTCAGAACATCGGCACCTGCATCACTGCCGTTCTGGCCTCTCTGGGCACCAGCCGGAACGCCAAGCGGACCACCTGTATTCATCTGCTCTTCAATATGATCGGCACGGTGATCTTTACCGCCGCGGTGTTGATATTCCCCATCGTTCCCATGATCGAGGCCGCCGTGCCCGGCCCAAAGGCGGAAATCGCTGCCATGCACGTGATCTTCAACCTGGCCACCACCGCGCTGCTCCTCCCTCTGGGGGGCTGGCTGGCAAGGCTGGCCGTCCTGCTCCTGCCCGACCGGGAGGACCTACAGACGGGCGGGAGCGAGATGCGGCTGGCCTACCTCACCCCTGTGACCGCCGGCGGCAAGGACGGCGGACTGGGTGTGTCCGCCATTGTAGTAGACCAGCTGCGCAACGAGCTGCGCCGGATGCTGGAGATGGCCCGGCAGAACGTGGACACCGGCTTCAAGGCCGTTCTGGCCCGGGACACCGCCCCTCTGGACCGGGTGGAGCGGCGGGAGGAGTATATCGACTTCCTGAACCGGGAGATTTCCCGCTATGTCTCCCGTCTCATCGCCATCGAGACCAACGAGCAGGGGTCCCAAACGGTGAGCAGCTTTTTCACCATCTCGGGGAACATCGAGCGGATCGGCGACCACGCCGATAACCTGGCCGGCTACACCCGCCTGCTGGCGGAACGGAACATCCCCTTCTCCCCCCATGCCCAGGAGGAGATCAGACAGATGCGGGACGTCACCATCCGGGCGGTGTCCGCCCTGTTCTCCGGGGAGGCGGGAAGCGCCCCGTGGCTGTCTCAGGTGGCCCAGCTGGAGCAGAAAATCGACGACATGACCGCCGAGTTCCGCCGGGCCCAGCTGGTCCGGATGCGGGAGGGGACTTGCTCCGACGAGGCCTGTATCCTCTTCTCCGAGCTGCTCACCGACTTTGAGCGAATCGGCGACCATGTCCTCAACATCGCGCAGGAGCTGACCAGGGCGCAGACCGCGCTGTAATAGAGCAACAGGGAGCCGGACTGGCTCCCTGTTTTTTTAGGGGTTGTTACAGCTTCATGATCCACCCGTGGGGATCGGCCGCCCGGCCCCACTGGATGCCGGTGAGCTCGTCGTAGAGCCTCTGGGTGATTTCGCCGATCTGGTTGCTGGAGACAGTGACCTTCTTGTCCCCCATGGCCAGCTCGCCGATGGGGGAGACCACGGCGGCGGTGCCGGTGCCCCAGGCCTCCTCCAGGGTGCCCTTCCCGGCGGC
>CATKHE010000041.1 GCA_949747935.1 uncultured Eubacteriales bacterium | reverse complement strand
TCCTTGTTGACATAGGCGGTGACGGTGACGGTATACTTCTTATCCATCAGCTTTTGGAGGTCGGAAATCTTGGTGACGTTGGAGCCATAGGTGTTCTCATCGGCCTTGTCAGCGTCGGTCAGGTCGACGATGGTGCCCTCCAGGCTGACGGGGGTGGTGTAGGTATCGCCAATGGTAATCATCTCGTCGTTCTTGGTCTTGATGTTGCCGGTGAGAACGCCAGCCTTATCCGCAGCCTTGGCATCCACGGCCTTGGTCAGCTTGATGTTTCCGTTGCTCTTCTCGCTGTACTCGAAGAAGCCCTTCTGAACCTTGATATTGTTATCGGTGCTCTTGTCGACGTTCACGTCGGTCTCCTCGTCCTGACCCACAAAGTAGCCCTTGTAGGCCTTGCCGTCCTTAATGGTGGCAGGCTTCCCGGCGTCGGAGATGTAGACGACGTCCTTGGCGGAGGACTGATAGCCGTCCTCAGTCACGATAACGATATACTTGGCGGTGGTCTCGCCCTTCTTGGTCACGAAGGCGCTCTTCACGCCCGCGTCCACGTCGAAGTCCACACCGCCGGTGATCACGTCGATCTTGTCCACCTCACGGCCCTTGTTGTCGGCACTGGTCATAGTGCCGTTGTCCTTGAGGCTGAACAGCACATAGACGGTGTCCTTGTTCAGGTAGGTGGTGGTGCCGTCCACAAAGGCGGCGTACCGGTCGCCGGCTTCCAGCTCGGCGGCTTTGGTAATGGAGGTGCTGACGTAATCGGCGGATTCGGCCAGGGTGTACTCGTCGTCGTCCTCGTCATACTTCAGCTCGGCCACCTTGCCAATCAGCTTATTGACCTCAGTCAAATCAACGTCGTTGGCCACAGCGGCGGTGTCAGTCACCAGAACGTCCTTGGTGGTGCCGTCCATGAGGATCACGGTGGCAAAGCCGCCGTACTCGCCCTTGTTGCCCTTCACGTTCAGGTTCTTGTTCACATCAACCACATAGACCAGATCGGTGGTGGTGTTGTTCTCGTCCTCCACAGCAGCCAGGTAGTTGCCGTTCTGGTCCAGATACAGGGTGTAGGTGCTCTCGACCTTGGCGGTGTCAATACCGTCGACCACATCGCCGTCGCCCTTGCTGAACTGGACGGCCCGGGGATACTTGGTTTTGTCGATAGTCAGAGCATTGTCGTTTCCAACACGGCTGACCTCGCCGGAGACGGTCTCGGGCGTGCCCAGAATCTCCTGAATCTCGTCGTCGGAGACGGTCACCAGGAGCACATCATCCTCCTTGTAGCCGGTTCCCTCGAAGAAGGCCAGCTTGCCGTTCTGCACGTCAACGCGGATGCCGTTCTTGTTGTCCTTGGTGTAGTCGTCATCCACGACCACGCCCAGGTAGGTGCTGACAATGCTGATGGTGATGACGGGCTCGCCCTTGGAGGTATCGGCGTCCTTGTCATAGTAGACATAAACGGTCTGCCCGTCCTTGCCGTACTTCTCGCCGTTGGTGCTGTTGACAATCTGGGTGCCCTTCGCTCCAGTCTTGGTGTCCTCAAAGACCTGGATGTTATCGGTTGCGACTTGGGCCTTCAGGTTCAGGTCGGAGTAGATATCCTTGGCCTTCACGCCGCCCACGTAGGTGCGGTCGGCGCCGTCCGCCACGGTGATAATGTCCTCCTTCTCATACTCCCAGGTGCTGGCAGGACGGCCAAACTTGTCGCTGGCGTCGGAGACCTTCTTCAGGTCGTTGCCGTACAGCTTCTCGCACAGCTGCTGATACTTCTCGTCGTCGGAGTCGTCCTTGGCGCTGTTGTAGTTGTACTCGCTCTCAGCCACCTCTTTGTACTCAATACCGCCCATGTTGACCACGGTGCCGTCGGGGGTGGTGATGGTACCGCCGGTCTTCTCCACGGTGACCACAGTGGCCTGGAGGGCGTTCAGGGCGACCTGGGCTACCTCGTCACGGTTCAGGAAGGTGGTGCTGCTGACAGAACCGGCGTTCTTGAACAGCTTGACCTCGGCGGCCTTCTGGATGATGGGAGTCTCCCAGTTGGCGCTGGCGGGCATCTCGGTGTAGCCCAGGGCGCGCAGCATCATGGCCGCGGCCTCCACGCCGGTGACGTAGGCGTCGCCGTCATAGATGCCCTCGCCACGTCCGCCAACAATTTCGTTGACGTAGCAGGCACCCACAGCGCCGGCGGCCCAGTCGGGCACGTCGTTGAAGGGACGGTAGTCGGTGAAGTCCGCGCCGTCCAGACCCAGCAGGGAACAGATGATCATAGCCATCTGGTTCCGGGTGACCTTGGCTTCGGGATGGAAGCCGCCGTCATCGTAGCCGTTCATCACGCCCAGGGCCTGGAGAACGGAGATGGCTTCGACGTTGTGATCGGAATCAACGTCGGAGAAG
>CATKHE010000040.1 GCA_949747935.1 uncultured Eubacteriales bacterium | reverse complement strand
TCCCGGGTGATGATCTTCTCCCAGTCCCACTGGTCCACATAGGCGGAGTGGAGGCTGTCCAGCTCCTCGTCCCGGCGGATGGCGTTCATGTTGGTGTAGAGGCCCTCGCCGGGGTGGAACTGATAGCGCTTCAGGGCGAAGCGCTTCCACTTGGCCAGGGAGTGGACCACCGCCGCGTCCCCCTCCACGCCGTTGATTTCGAAGGCCACCGCCCGCTCCACACCGTTCAGGTCGTCATTCAGGCCGGAGGCCACCGACACAAACAGCGGGGCGGACACCCGGTGAAGACGCAGAGCCCCGGCCAGCTTGTCGGCAAAGAGCCGGTTGCCCAAGTCGATGGCCTTCTGGGTCTCATAGATGGATAGCAGGGGCTTGTACCCCTGGGGAAGCTGCATATCTTTCATAAAAAAGCTCCTTTGTGATCCCGTCTGCTCTTGAGGAGGGACGCAAAAATGAAATAGGGGAATTGGACTTCCCCATTATACTCGCTGAGGACCGGAATTGCAATAAAAAGTAAGGGCGGACCCTCTGCCCCCTCACAGCAGTCCGATCAGCTGGATGTAGAACCGGCAGGCGTCCTCCACCTGTCTGGGGTCGCAGCGCTCGTCGGTCATGTGGGCCAGCTTGTACTCCCCCGGCCCGAATCCAATAGTCGCCACCCCCATAGACACGGGAACCACCGCGTTGGTCCCAAAGTCCCAGAAATCGTACCGGTCTGGGGTCCTGCCGAACACCGCTTCATAGGCCTGGACGCACTTCCGGGTGAGCGGAGCCTCCTCCGGAATCCTCCAGGGCTCGTGGGCCGGCTCATAGATCAGCTCCGCGCCGGTCCAGCTGGTGTGCCGCAGGGTGCCCGGTTCCCAGGAGGCCCGCTTGCCGGCCACAAGGGCGTCCAGCTCCTCCCGCACCTGGGCCACGCTCTCCCCCGGGCGCAGCCGGCGGTCCAGGTAAATCTCGCACTCGCTGGGCACCGCGTTGAGGGACGCAGTCACGCAGGAGATGTGGGACAGCACAACGGTCCCCCTCCCCGGCTGGGACTGGAGCTTCTTGTTCAGCGCCTCCACCCGGGCGATGATCTCCGCCATCTCATAGACGGCGTTGATCCCCTTCTCCGGGGCAGAGCCATGGGCGGATATCCCGTGGGTTCTGATCCGGGCCTGTACTTTTCCGGTGTGTCCCAGGGTGATGGTGTTGCCCGAGGGCTCACAGATGACGCAGACCTCCGGCCGCACGCCGCTGTCCCGATAGAAGTGCTCCAGGCACACGCCGTCGCAGTACTCCTCGCACACCGAGCCGGTAACATAGACCGTCCTGCCTTCCAGCAGGCCGGCCCGCTTGGCCAGGGCGGCAGCATAGACTGAGGCAGCAAGGCCCCCCTTCATATCCACTGAGCCTCTGCCATAGACCATTCCGTCCACCAGCTCTGCCCCGAAGGGATCGGCCCTCCAGGCCTCCGGATCGTTGACCCGCACGGTGTCCATATGGCTGTCAAAATGGATGATCCTGGGCCCAGTGCCCACCCGTCCCACCACATTTCCGGCGGGGTCGATCCAGGCCTCGTCAAAGCCCAGCGCCTTCATCTGGGCCTCTACCAGCCGGGCCAGCTCCCCCTCCTGGTCGGAATAGCTGCGGGTGCGCACCGCCTCCCGATAAAATCGGATCAGCTCCTCCCCCTGGGCCGGGGTCCATTGGAACAATTCTTTCATTTGGCTACCTCCTGAAAATATTGAGCCTGAGGCAATGAAGCATCACCTCAGGCGCTTTTATACTGTGTTTAGTTTGGACTGATGGTGTAGTTGGGGGCCTCTTTGGTGATGTAGATGTCGTGGGGATGGGACTCCTTCAGGCCGGCAGCGGTAATCTGCATAAACTGCGCCTTGGACTGAAGCTCGCTGACGCTGTGACAGCCGGTGTAGCCCATGCCGGCCCGCAGGCCGCCCATCAGCTGATAGATGGTCTCGCCCACCGCTCCCTTGTATGGGACCCGGCCTTCCACTCCCTCGGGAACCAGCTTCTTGTTGGACTCCTGGAAGTAGCGGTCCTTGGAGCCCTTGTTCATGGCGGCCAGGGAGCCCATGCCCCGGTAGACCTTGAACTGCCGGCCCTGGAAGATCTCCGTCTCGCCGGGGGACTCCTCGCACCCAGCCAGCAGGGAGCCCAGCATGACCACGTCGCCCCCGGCGGCAATGGCCTTGGCGATGTCGCCGGAGAACTTCACGCCGCCGTCGGCGATGATGGGAATGTCGTACTCGGCAGCCACCCGGGCGGCGTCGTAGATGGCGGTAATCTGGGGCACGCCGATGCCGGCCACCACTCGGGCGGTACAGATGGAGCCGGGACCGATGCCGATCTTCACGCAGTCGGCGCCCGCCTCGATGAGGGCCTTGGTGCCCTCGGCGGTGGCCACGTTGCCAGCGATGAGCTGCACGTCGGGGTAGACGGCCTTGATGCGCTTCACAGTCTCCAGCACGTTCTGGGTGTGGCCGTGGGCGGAGTCCAGGGTGAGCACGTCCACGCCCGCCTCCGTGAGGGCGGCCACCCGGTCCAGCACGTCGGCGGTGGCGCCGATGGCGGCGCCCACCAGCAGGCGGCCCTTCTCGTCCCGGGCGGAGT
>CATKHE010000039.1 GCA_949747935.1 uncultured Eubacteriales bacterium | reverse complement strand
GATGGGGGCGGGGGTGCGGCCGTACTCGCCGCGGCAGTAGGCCTTGATCTCCTTGCCCACCACCTTGTAGCGCTCGCCGGCCAGCACGTTCTGCACGGCCTGGGAGCCGACCATCTGGCTGGTGGGGGTGACCAGGGGGGGATAGCCCATGTCGGCACGGACCTTGGGCGTCTCGGCCAGGGCCTCGTCCAGCTTGTCGATGGCGTTCATCATTTTCAGCTGGGAGATCAGGTTGGACAGCATGCCGCCGGGAATCTGATAGTTGAGGCACTGGGTGTCGGTGGTAAGGGAGATGGGGTCCAAGGTGCCGTCCTTGATAAAGTCCGCCCGGACGCCCTTGAAGTAGTCGGCCATCTGGATCAGCACCTTGTCGTCCAGGTCCACCTGATAGCCCAGGGAGCGCAGGGCATAGGCCAAGGTCTCGGTGGCAGGCTGGGCAGTGCCGCCAGACATGGGAGAGATCGCGGTGTCGATTACGTCGGCCCCCGCCTCCACAGACTTCAGGCAGGTCATAAAGGCCAGGCCGGTGGTGCAGTGGGTGTGGATGACCACGGGCAGCTCAGGCACGGCGTCCTTAATGGCTGAGACCAGATCATAGGCCTCCTTGGGGCCCATAATGCCGGCCATATCCTTGATGCAGATGGACTTCACGCCCATCTTCTGCAGGTCTTTCACCATCTGGACGTTCTTCTCCAGGGTGTGGACCGGGCTGGTGGTAAAGCAGATGGTGCCGGAGGCATGGCCGCCCCGCTTGACGGTCTCGTCAATGGCCACCTCCAGATTGCGGGCGTCGTTCAGGGCGTCAAAAATGCGGATGATGTCAATGCCGTTTTTCACGGAGTGCTCCACAAACTTGCGTACCACGTCGTCAGGGTAGTGCTTATAGCCCAGGATATTCTGTCCGCGCAGCAGCATCTGAAGCTTGGTGTTGGGCATTTTGGCACGAATCTTCCGCAGCCGCTCCCAGGGGTCCTCCTGAAGATAGCGTAGACAGACGTCAAAGGTGGCCCCGCCCCACACCTCGGCGGAGTAGTAGCCGGCCTTGTCAATGGTCTCCAGAATGGACTCAAACTTGCTGTAGGGCAGGCGGGTGGCAATCAGGGACTGGTTGGCGTCGCGCAGGACGGTTTCGGTAAAGCCTACTTTTCTCATGTCAATCGACCTCCATATTGCTCCCCGGAGCAAACTGTCGGGGATAATTTGCCCCTTGGGGCGGACGTTCTTAGTCGCTTGTCTTATATTTTAGTATAATCTCCAAAAGAAAGCAAGCCCTTCCTGCTGAATTATCCGGGCTTTTTTTCCTCTGTTTTGTGTATATGACACTGTGCCGTCCCGGCGGCAGGGCGGCGGCCCCCTCCCGATGGAGAGAGCCGCCGGCTTCGTCTTGAGATATGCTTACGCCTTTCCGGCGGGTTCCTTTTTCTCCTTGGCTGGCTTGGGGGCCGCGACGCCCTTGGCGGCACTGACGGCCTGGACCACGCCCCGGCCCTGGTCGTTGGCCTCCTTGGCGTGCTTCTCCACGTCCAGCTTGTTCTTGGGGCTTCTCACCAGACAGCCGGCGCCCTGGACACAGCCGCCCTCGCAGGCCATGCCCTCGATAAAGTTGCCCTCCAGGCGGCCCACCTTCAACTTCATCAGGGCCACCTCACAGGCGGCGGTACCGCTGCAGGGGACAGCCTTCACCTCAAAGTCAGAGCCCTTCTCCTTCAGGGTCTGAATCACCGCCTCGGCCACGCCGCCGCTGCGGGCGAAATTCCGACCGTAGCCACTGGCCTCGTCCAGGGGGGCCTCCGCCAGCTTCTCCACCTCGATCTCCCGGGACTGGAACAGGGCGAACAGCTCCTCATAGGTGAGCACACAGTCGATGGCGTTCATGGTACGGCCCAGCTGGAACTCCTTTTTCTTGGCCACGCAGGGACCGATGAAGACCACCTTGGCGTCGGGCTCCTTCTCCTTCAGGTGCAGGCCGATCATGACCATGGGAGAGGGGGTGTGGGAGACATACTGGTTCAGCTCGGGGTGCTTCTTCTTCACGTAGCCCACAAAGCCGGGACAGCAGGAGGAGGTGAGCACACCCTTCTCGATCAGCTCATCAGACTCCCGGTCGGCCACCATGTCGGCGCCCAGCGCCACCTCGGCCACACCGGAGAAGCCCAGTTGTTTGATACCGGCCACCACCTGGCCGTAGGTCGCCGGGGCAAACTGGCCGGCGATGGAGGGTGCAATGACGGCGTAGGTCTTGTAACCCCAGTGGGCGCCACCCTGGATCATCTGGATGGCGTCCACGATCCAGGACTTGTCCTGAATGGCTCCGAAGGGACACTGATACACGCAGTTGCCGCAGGAGATGCACTCGTTGATGTCGATGGAGGCCTTTTTATCCGGGCCCATGGAGATGGCCTTGGCGGGACAGCCCTTCTCGCAGGGCCGCTGGTTCTTCACAATGGCGCTGTACTGACAGGCACTGACGCACTTGCCGCAGGTGATACATTTGCTGTGGTCAATACTGGCCCGGTGGTTGACGATGGTGATGGCGTCCTTGGGGCAGGCGTGGACGCAGCGGGTGGCCAGACAGCCCCGGCAGGCGTCGCCCACCGTCATCTCG
>CATKHE010000038.1 GCA_949747935.1 uncultured Eubacteriales bacterium | reverse complement strand
TGCGGGCGCGCTCATGGAGGCGAGCATGGCCTCAATGTCATCCTGACTCATCTTGCCGCCGGAGGGGGACTGGGACACGGGGGGCTCCTGTACAGGCGCAGGCTCCGGTTCCGGCTGCGCGGGCGCGCTCATGGAGGCGAGCATAGCTTCAATGTCGTCCTGGCTCATTTTGCTGGCTGGTTTATCCTCTACCACGGATGTTTCCTCCTTTGCGGGCGCGGCTTCCTCAGCGGGGAGGGAGAACTCATCTTCCAGGGCCTGCTGAATCTGCTGGGCCAGATTATCGTCGTTGGCCTGGGCCACCTCCAGAATCGGGGGGAGGAGAGGCCGGCGGTCGGCGGACTGAGCCGACTCCGGGGTGGAAGCATCCTCGGCGGCCTCCCCCGGGGGGGGAGCGTCTCCAGGGGCGGTGAGTAAATTCAAAACGTGGGCGGTCTTGTTGCCTTTGGCGCCTTTTTTGCCGGAAGCCATGACTGCCACTCTCCTTTCTGAAACTTAGTGATGGGGGCTTCTCAGCGGATGGGCGGAGCTGTAAAAACGCCGTATTCCCTGGTGATCTCGTTGAGGAGCAGGCGGAAATCCCGGGCCACCTTGGAGTCCGGAGCGTAGCTGAGGACGCTCTCACCGTAAGCGGGAGCCTCCGCCACGGCCACGCCGGAGCGGATGCGGGACTGAAACACCCTGGTGTCCAGTTGCCGGGCGATCTGCTCGGCCATGTCTAGCACGTCCCGGTTGAGGGTGAGACGCTGGTTGTACTTGTTGAGGACAATGCCCAGCACCCGCAGGCGGCTGTTATAGCACCGGCGGACGGTGTCGATGGTCTCCCGAATCTGGGACACGCCCAGCAGGCTGAGAATTTCTGGAGCCATGGGGACGATCAGTCCGTCGCAGGCCACATAGGCGTTTACCGTGAGCACGTTGAGGGCGGGCGGCGTGTCGATGACGATATAGTCATAGTCGTCCTCCAGCTCAGACAGGCAGTTTTTCAGCAGGAACTCCCGGCCGGGGCGGTTGAACTCCAGCTCGGCGCCGGACAGCAGGATGTTGGAGGGCAGAATGTCGCCGCACTCCGAGGGAGTGATAACCTCACGGATGTTTTTTGTGCCCTTCAGCACGTCGTATATGGTAGCGCAGTTTTCAATGTCCAGACCCAGACAGAAGCCCAGGCTGCCCTGGGGGTCCAGATCGACCCCCAGCACCCGCGCGCCCCGCTGGTGCAGGCCGTCCATCAGGGCGCAGGCGGTGGTGGTCTTGCCCACGCCGCCCTTCTGGTTGGTAATCGTAATGATAGCGGACAAGTGATCTCCTCCCGTAAAATCTTTCTCTGCGGGCTATTAACTTAATCATACTACATGCCGATAAAAAAGTACAGAGTATTTTTGCGTTCCAAAGCATAAATCTGCTGGAATTATAGATACAAGATGGAAGGAGCGATTTCTATGGCATCTCTCAGCGGAGTCAGCGGCAGCAACACAGTAAGCAGCCTTATGAACAGCGCCAATATGATCAGCGGTCTGGCCAGTGGTCTGGACACAGAGGGCATGATCGAAAATCTGGTCAAGAGCTATCAGACCAAGATCAACCAGCTGAATCAGAAGATTACCAAAACCGAGTGGAAGCAGGATGCTTACCGCAGCATTATCCAGAAAATGGTGGGTTTTTCCAGCAAGTACACCTCCTACACCTCCAACACCAACCTGATGTCCCCCAGCTTTTTCAGCAGCGCCGTCAAGGTGCTCACCAAGGGGCAGTTTGCCGACAGAGTGTCCGCCAGCGGCAAGACCTCCAGCGACATCTCCCTGAACGCGGTCCAGCAGCTGGCCAAGGCCGCCCAGTACCGCACCAAGAGCAATCTGGCTGCCGGCGAGTCGGGCGTTATCCAGGCCGGCGAGGGGGTCGACCTGTCTATTGACGCGGAGAAAAACAAGGAGCTGTCCAACCTGAAGGGCAGCCTGACCCTGACCTACGGCTCCAAAACGGTGAGCATCAGCTTCAACGAAACCACCGACGTGGACGCTATGAACGACATCCGGAAGAAGCTGGCCGACGAACAGGGGATTGACCAGAAGGACGTGCAGGACGTCGACGTAATGGCCGAGCTGATCAACCAGAAGCTGGCCGATGAAAAGATCGTATTCAACAACGGCAACTCTGAGGCCGCCAGCGAGCGCATCAAGGCCACCGCCAATCCCAACGGCATGATTGGCTTCAGCGAGCTGAAGGGCAAAAACGGTCTGTATATCTCCGGGGCCAGCGGCAACGTTGCCCAGCAGCTGGGCCTGAGTGAAGACGACCTGGAGGATGCGGCTGAGAAGAAGATTACGATCATCGACACCAACAATATCAAGAGTGCAAGCGGTGAAAAGGGCCTGACCCGCAAGCTTAACTCCTTTGAGTATCTGGCGGAAAAGGGCGGCGCGGTGATGAACATGAGCCTGGATGGTTCCACCAAGCAGGTTGCCATGCCCAGGGTCGGATACGAGAAGAAAGAGGTCGAGAAGGAAGACGGCACCAAGGAGACCAAGGAGATTTATTATATCAACGGCAAGGAGGTCGCCAAGGACGAGCTGGCCGCCAAATATACCGA
>CATKHE010000037.1 GCA_949747935.1 uncultured Eubacteriales bacterium | reverse complement strand
TACTTTTGCCCCTCTGTCAGGGCGCTGCCGGGGATGTTGGTATGGACATGGACCTTGAACGCCTCGTCGTCCTCTCCGATAACCAGGCTGTCCCCGATGCTGTTGAGATAGGCCCGGAAGGGGTCCAGGTTTACATTGGGGTCGTTCTTTCGGACGATAAACACCGTGTCAAAGGCGAAGGTGATGTCTTCCACATCTACTGCCTCGAAGTCGGCTTTGTCGGCGGGAGCGGTCCCGTCCTCCCCTGTCTCGGGCATGGGCAGGCCCCGGACCTCGTCCAGCATTCCCTGAAGGATAACCAGAAAGCCCTTGCCGCCGGCGTCCACCACCCCGGCCTTTTTCAGTACCGGATTCTGGTCAATGGTGTGGGCCAGGGCCTCCTGTCCCTCCTGAATGGCGGCCTCCAGCACCCCCTCAAAGGTGTCATCTTCCCGGGCGTATCCGGCGGCCCGGGCGGCGGCCATGCGGGAGACGGTGAGGATAGTGCCCTCGGCGGGCTTCATGACCGCCTTATAGGCGGCGGCCACGCCGAAGTCCAGAGCGATGGCCAAATCCCGGCCGTCCATGGTTTCTTTGTCCTTGACGGCCTTGGAGAAGCCCCGGAAGAGCAGAGACAGGATCACCCCGGAGTTGCCCCGGGCCCCTCGGAGCAGGGCGGAGGCGGTGCCCCCGGCGGCCTGTCCCACCGTATCGTACTGCTTTTTCCGCATCTCGGCGGCGGCGGCCCCGATGGTGAGGGTCATGTTGGTGCCGGTATCCCCGTCCGGGACGGGGAACACGTTCAGATCGTTGATAGGCTGCTTTTGAGCGTTCATGGCGGCGTGAGCGGGAATCATCATCCGCTGAAAGACCGCCGCGTCAATCATCTTTACCATAGTCGGCATATTCCTTTCCGCGAATCATCAGAAGCGCATGGAGTCCACGCACACGTCCACCGAGGCGACCTCCACCCCGGTGGTCTTGCTGACCACATAGCGCACCTCGCTCATAATGGAGCGGCAAACGGCCATGAGATTGACCCCGTTCTCCACAATGATGTGCAGCTCGATGGAGACGGTCCCGTCGGCGTTGTAATACACCTTCACACCCTTGGACATGGATTCCCGTTTCAGCAGATGGACCAGCCCATCGGTGGTGGAGCGCACCGCCATGCCCTTCACGCCGTAGCAGTTGGTGGCGGCGCTGCCAGTGACGGTGGTGAACACATCGCTGCTGACCCGGATTTCGCCCAGCTCAGTTTCCAGTTTCATAGGAAAGTACCTTCCTTTCAAAGAGGATAGGGTCGCTTATCATAATACAGCTTCTATTGTATTCTATTTCGCAGAAAAATACAAGCCCAAAGTTCACAGGCGGATGCCCGGTTTCGACCGTTAATTTCCAAAAATTGGAATATAATGGGGCCCACCTGTACAGAAGGAGGAGACCGGCATGACAGCCAAGACCATTTACACAAAGCTCAGCGGCCTGCGGGCCCGGACCGAGCCGCTTCCGAAGCCCCCCGCCTCTCCGCTGGTGCTGTGGGCGGAGGCGGGGATTCACTTGCTGCTGGGAGCGGTGCTGGCGGGGGCACTGATTCTCGAGGACAACGCCCCCTTCGGGGTAGCCCTTGTGGGGGCGGCGGGCTCCGGACTCTACGGCGCCTCGGCGCTGGTGGGGGTCTGCTTCGGCGCGCTGGCCGCCCTGGACTTCTCCGCCGGCCTGCGGTATGCCGCCGCCGCCATTCTCACCTTCGCGGTGCACTTCGCCTTCTGCGACTGGAAGCCGCTGCGCCGCCCCTGGGTCATGCCGCTGACAGCAGGGGCGCTGAACGCCTTCACCGGTCTGATTGTCCGGTCGCAGAGCTCCTGGCAGGGGACAGACTGGCTCTATTTCGGGCTGGAGACCGCGCTGACCATCCTTGCGGCCTGGGCCTTCCGGGGGGCGCTGGCCCCCATGCACCGCAGGAAAGGGGACAGGCCCGACCCCGCCGCCCGCCGGGTGGGGCCGCTGGCCCTGCTGTGCGCCTGTCTGGCCGCCATCGCCCCGCTGAAGCTCTTCGGCGTTCCCATGCTGGGGGTGGCGGCGGTGGGGGGCTGCGCCCTCTATCTGCGCTCCCCGGAGCGGTTTCTGGGCTGGCTGGGCGCCCGGCCGGTTCCGGAGAGCGCCGCCGACCCCGCCGCCCAGCGGATGGTCCGGCAGAAGCTGGAGCGGACCGCCCAAGCCTTCCGCACCCTGTATGATTCCCTGCGCTCCGCCTTCCACGTCCCTGACAACGACAACGATGTGGCGGGCGTCTTCGACCGGGCGGCGGGCCGGCAGTGCCGGGGGTGCTCCCTCCGGGACCGGTGCTGGAAGGCGGACTACAACACCACCTTCAACGCCTTGAACGACGCTACCCCCGCCATGGTAGAGCGGGGCCGGGCGGAGGCGGCCGACTTCCCCCGGCACTTCGCTGACCGGTGCATTCACTTCCCCGCCTTCGTAGGGGCGGTGAACGAGGAGCTCACCGCCCTGTTCTACCGCAGGCAGTACAACGCCCGCATCCGGGAGAGCCGGGCGGCGGTGTGCCGGCAGTACGCCCAGCTCTCCGACCTTCTTGGGGAGG
>CATKHE010000036.1 GCA_949747935.1 uncultured Eubacteriales bacterium | reverse complement strand
GTCCGCCCTCACCCGCATGGCCTTCAACACCCACCGGCAGGTGGACCTGCTCCCCGGCGACCGGGTGATTATCTCCGCCTCCGCCATCCCGGGCAACGAAAACGCCATCGGCAACGTGGTCAACGAGTTGTACCGCAAGGGGGTGGAGGTGCTCAACGAGCGGGAGATGACTCTCCATGTCTCGGGCCACGCCTGCCAGGAGGAGCTGAAAATTGTCCACGCCCTGGTAAAACCCAAATTCTTCATCCCCGTCCACGGCGAGCAGCGGATGCTTCAGCTCCACGCCCGGCTGGCCCGGCAGATGGGCATGGAGCCCAACCACATTCTCATCAGCGACATTGGGCGGGTGATGGAGCTCACCCCCAATTCCGCCAAGCTGGCGGGCACTGTCACCGCCGGACAGGTCTTTGTGGACGGCTACGGTGTGGGCGATGTGGGCAGCGTGGTCCTCCGGGACCGGAAGCATCTGGCCGAGGACGGCATGATTGTGGTGGCTCTGTCCATGTCCGGCGAGGACGGTGCTCTGGTCTCCGGCCCGGATATCATCACCAGAGGCTTTGTCTATGTGAAGGAGTCCGAGGGGCTGCTGGAGGAACTGCGGCAGGTGGCTCTGGAGGCCCTCCGGCATGTGGACGTCCGCTATACTACCGACTGGTCCGCCATCAAGAGCGCCATTCGGGGGGATCTGTCGGGCTATCTGTACAAAAAAACCAAGCGATCCCCCATGATTCTGCCTGTCATCATGGAGGTCTGAGGACGGACTTCCTGCATTTTTTGAGCCTCCGGCGCAGCATCCGCGGTGCCGGAGGCCTTTAAATGGGACGATTCTGAGAAAATTTTCTCATTTTCTCCAGATTTTTTCGCCGGGACAACTTGCATTTCAGGGTGGATTTGTGTATACTGACTATAGAGACGCAGACACTGGAGGATGACTGGGTCCGTTTGATTGTTGTTTTTGTAATTGAGGAGGTCACTGGTGTGAAAAATATGCGCGTATTGGGCGACATGATCGAGAAGCTGGCGTGCGAGACCTACGGCGGGAGCGCCGCGCGGGAAGAGCTGAGCCGCGTGCTGGACTGCACCCCCGACCAAGTCTCTCAGGTCTGCCAGGGGCGGCTTTTTCTGTCCTTCCCTCAGCTCAGCCGCCTGGCGGAGCAGCTTCACACCACGGTGGACGCCCTTTTAGCGGGAGATGAGAACCACTACCGGGAGAATGTGGTCCACTGTATGGGACAGTTTGAGCGAGAGGAAAACCGGGAGGAGATCCTGGACATTATCGACGACTATCTCCG
>CATKHE010000035.1 GCA_949747935.1 uncultured Eubacteriales bacterium | reverse complement strand
TCCTGGTCCTCCAGCTCCGCCTTGATATAGGGCGGCAGGGGCATTTTGCCCAGCTGCTCCAGAATCTCCAGGAAAATGCCCTGGTAGTGGAACCGAACCACCCGCTTGCCGTCCTCCAGCTCGGTTTCCACGGTGGCGGTGAGCTGTCCATCTCCAAATATCACCTGAGCCCCTGGCCTCAGCTTCCGTCCGGGGCGGACCAGGCACTCCCACAGATGGTCCCCCCTATCGACAAGGAGAAGCACTTCACAGACCCCGCCGGTGGGACGGCGCCCGATCAACCGGGCTGGCAGCACCCGGGAATCGTTGAGCACCAGGCAGTCCCCCGGCCGGAGAAACTGGGGCAGATCATAGAAGTGGTGGTGACCTACAGCTCCGGTGCTTTTATCCAGAGTGAGCAGCCGGGAGGCGTCCCGCCGCTCCAGGGGGGTCTGGGCAATCAGCTCCTCGGGGAGCCGGAAATCAAAATCTGCGGTTTTCAAATAAAACTCATCCTCAATTTACAGCATTACATGATATTCCGCCCCACTGGTTGGGCGGGAATCAGAATTAATATTTTTCAATTTGGACGCCGGGGAGATAGAATGTTACAATTTCTTCAAAGCTGAAACCCTGATTCGCCATAGCATAGGCTCCAAACTGGCTCATACCCACTTGGTGGCCCCAGCCACCGCCGCTAAAGGTGTAGGAATCCCCCGACACGGTGACTGTCCCACTCCCGGGCCGTGAGGTGGAGGAGCTGTTCCCCTGGCCGTCATCCTTCTGTTCTGTCTCCAGCTCAGAGACAGAGCCCGTTCCGGCTATGATATGGATATTCTTTCCCGCTGGAGAGACTGAACCGGAGCCGGTAATGACATATTTGCCATCCAGACCCTCTGAAGCCTTTGTGCCGTTGATGTAAAGCTCCTCGCTGGTGGGTTCCGGGGATTCCTCCCCCCCTGTTCCGGCTCCGTTGACAGTGAATCGAATAGAATCCACATCGAAGCGGCTGCGTATGTCGCTGGCCTTGATGGTATTCCTCTGGCCGTTGGCCCAGTGGACCACCACCTGAACCACATTTCCCCTTTCAGAATAGGTCAGCACTAGGTGATCCACCGAAGTGCCCGTCCCAAAGCCGCTGCTCTGAAGCCGCTGGGTCAGCTGGTCGGCGGTGTAGTGCACCGTCCAGGAGGAACGGGAATTAATGCTGTCCGCACCAGCCTCGTAGGGATCGGTCACGCCGCAGAGGTAGGGATGTTCTGTTTTGGTGTCGGTGCCCCAAATATAGCTGGCGTCCTCACTGGCTCCGCCGAAACTGGAAGAATAGGGGGTCTCGGCCAGCCTGCCTTTGTATTTGATAACCATACCGGTAGTCTCCTCTACCGCCCGCATACTGACCTCGCTGGGCCCGCTTCCACTCCCGGACCCCATACCGTGATATGCCTGACAGTAAGCGGAGGGGCAGATATCAAAGCCATAGCTGTTGTGCTTGCCCAGATTTTTCAGGACATAGGTGCGGGCAAACAGGGCCTGTGTTTTTAGCGCTTCCAAGGGCCAGTTCCGGCCCATCTCGAAGCAGATGACCCCATTCACATAATCCTCCAGCGGGAGTACGTTGACCACCGTCAGATTCCCACCGTTCCGGCGGAAATACTGAAAGCCCCCCCGGTATTTGTAGTCGGAGAACCAGGTGCGGGTCTCCCCCACCCCGGTGACGTCTGGCTGAATAGCCAGCTTTCCCGATTCCCCACAGTCATATTGGAACAGGATCCGGCTGGTTCCTGTTTTAACCACGCTCATGCCGTAGGAGCTGGTCCCTACCACGGTGCCGTCAATTCCGGCCGCCTGGGCCACCTCCTTGGAGGGATATGCCCCCACCCGGACCTGATAGGCTCCGTTGATCCAGGCCACAAAGCCGCCGTCGTACCGGGCCGCCTCAGCAGCCCCTTCCTCGAAGCTGCCAAAGGTCCCCGGGACCTGTACATGGTAACAACCCACCTGGATATCGCTGGTGATGGAGGAGGAATAGGTCTTCTTTCCGTTTACCGTGCCGTAGCAAAGATTCTGCGTTTTGAGCACCGCGACCTGGATGGTTTTGCCGTCAGTACGGGCCAGCTCCACAAAATTCAGTCCGCTGTCGTAATATCCAAAGCGGTAGCCAAAGCCATAGCCGGCGCTGTTATTGTTCTCCAGATGGGCGGCCTCCAGCTCTCCCTTGGGCACATGTTGGTTGGAGGAGGCCAGACCCACCCGGATCATCACCTCGCCGGCACTATTGGTAGTAGCCGCCGCCGCGGAAGGTACGGCCAGACACACCGCAAGCAGGGCGGCGGCAATCTGCATAAATCTTTTCTTCATAATGTACCCCATTTCTCTAGTTTCTAAAGGCGATTGCCTATTGACAACATGACAGAAGACATGGTAGGATAATCCTAATACGGAGGGCTGCGGCTTTGCGTGAAGCAAAATTGCCTTCCCCGACATTATAGTACAAAATCAGCCGCTTGAAAAGCCGCTGATTTATTTTTTTCAAATTGCCCATTTCCCGGTTAAAATTCAACTATTTTTGTGCC
>CATKHE010000034.1 GCA_949747935.1 uncultured Eubacteriales bacterium | reverse complement strand
GGCCAGGTGATCCAGCTCCAGCTGCCCCCCCACCTGGAGGATATCAGCTCCACCCGCATCCGGGAGAACGTGGACCTGAACCGGGACATCTCCAACTTTATCGACCCGGTGATTCAGGACTTTATCTATCAGAACGGCCTCTACCTCCGGGACAGCCAGGAGAAGCCCATGCTGGGGGCCGGAGACCTGGAATTTCAGTGGGTCGGGGAGCCCAGCCCCATACTGCTGGAGGAGCTCACCGCCGGCCTGCCCGACCGGGAGGCGGTGCGGGACGCCATCGCCGGCCAGGGAGACCGGATGCTTCTTCTCCGCCGGGCCGGCGGCGGGGAGGTCCTGGGCTATATTGCCTATCGCTCCCTGACCACCTCCCAGCTCTTCTCCGCCCTGGGAGATACCGAGCTGGCCAATCGAATCCGGCTGCGGGCGGCGGGCAGCACCGTGCTCATCACCGCCCTGTGGGCTGACGCCTCCCAGCGCTTCAAGGACTACAGACAGCTCCTCCTCTGCGAGCTGCTGGCCCGGGCGCTGACCGAATCCTGTGTTTACGCCGTGTTCTTCCCCCATGACCGGCAGCTGGACGCCTCCCTGTCCGACGTGCTCACCCGCACCGGCTTCCTGCCCCGGGAGGGGGACCGCCCCGTCTGGGAGACCGACATGCACGCCCCCGCCACCCTCATCCAGAACCTGGAGACCACCATTCAGGAGCCCTTGTCTCACAATCCCCGGGTGCTGTCCGCCATCCGGCGGGCCCACCAGAGTCTCCAGTGGGCCCTGGCCCGGCTCTGTCCCGGTTCCCTGTTGCTCACCCTGTCGGCGGACATCATCCATCAACGGCTGCTGGAGAAGATTACCGCCTATAACAGCGTGTCCGCCGTCCCCACCGTCCCCCGGGTGCTGGGAGAAAATATGTGCGTCCCCTTCGGCAAGCTGCTCCGGGGCAAGATTGTCCCCAACACAGTGACCAAAACCATCCACACCGACAAGGTCTTCTCCCCTGATCTGAAGGAGAGTACCCTGGAGGCCTTCCCCTACTACGCCCCTATCCCCAGCCAGGTGCGCACCATCAAGTCCTTCAACCGGCCGGTGATTCTGGTGGACGACCTGATGCACCCCGGCTTCCGGATGCGGATCCTGGGCCCCGTCCTGCGCCGGGAGGGGGTGCCCGTCCAAGTGATTCTGGTCGGCGTGCTGTCGGGCTATGGCAAGGACCTGATGAACGCCTGGGAGTGGCCGGTGGACTCGGTCTATTTCGTGCCCACCCTGCGCCAGTGGTTCATCGAGGCCACCCTCTACCCCTTCATCGGGGGCAACACCGTCCGGCGGCCCAGCTCCCCGGTGCCCGGCCTGCTGCCCGGGGTCAACCACATCCTGCCCTACGCAAACCCCACCTATCAGGATGAGTGCGGCCGGGAGGCGGTGTTCAACCTCTCCCGCACCTGCCTGGAGGGGGCGTTGGACATCATCCGAACCCTGGAGCAGGAGTACCGTATCCTCTATGGCCGGAACCTCACCCTCTCCCGTCTTCCCGAGGCGGTCATCCTCCCCCTGTGCCCCGATAAGGGCCCCTGCCTGCACTACGATCCCAACCTCTCCGCCTCCGTCTACCTGGAGAACGATCTGGAACAGCTGCTGCGGCAGAATCAGTGACCTGAAGGGGCGGATCATATCCGCCCACGAAGGCAGCACAATGAAACGGGCGGATGATATCCGCCCCTACACCACAACACCGGAAGTGATATCATTATGTATTATTACAACGTCAACAGCGCGGCGCTGGTCTCACTGGTCCCGCTGGAGGGCCTCGGCCCCGCAACGGAGCCCTCCGGCAGCTGGCGGCTCTTCGCCGCCGTCCCCGGCGACCCGGTGCTGGGCCGGGGGTCCTTCAAGGTGACTCACCCTGGACAGCTGCTGGCCGGCCACGGCCTGGAGGCACTGGACGCCTCCCGTCTGCCCGATTTTGACGGCGGCCCCACCAGCGTCATGCTCAGCGACGGCACAGTTGTCCCGCTGGAGGTGGACGGGAACGTCCGGCAGGCCATCGCCGACGGCCGCCTCACCGCCGTCAACACCGCCCGCCCCGGTTGGGAAGGGCTTCTGCACCGGTCCCCTGGCTCCGGTAAGAAGCGGGTAAACATCGTCGCCATCGGCGACGTAGGCTCCACCCTGCTCACCGGGCTGAAGCTGCTGGGGGGAGATGTGATCTCCTCCATCGGCATCTGCGACCTCAGCGCCCAGATCACCGCCCGGTGGGAGTTCGAGATGGGGCAGATCAGCCTGCCCTGGAATTATGATGTCTTTCCCGAGGTGGAGGTCATTACCCCCGATCAGCTCTTCGACTGCGATATGTTCGTCTTTGTGGCCTCCAAGGGTATCCCACCGGTGGGCTCCCAGGTGAAAGATGTGCGCATGGCTCAATTCGAGGCCAACGCCGGTATCGTGAGGCACTATGCCCGCCTGGCCCGGGAGAAGAAATTCCAAGGGCTGTGGTGTGCCGTG
>CATKHE010000033.1 GCA_949747935.1 uncultured Eubacteriales bacterium | reverse complement strand
GAGATCCATCACCAGCAGCACCAGGCACACACCGGGGACGGTCCAGTTCCAAAGCCCTGCCTCACGAACTCCGTACATCACCATTCCCAAGAGCAGATAAAGTATCCCGGCGGCAGTGTGCGCCGCAAAATAGAAAATCCAAAGCAGATTTGCCCAATTCATACCATCCACTCCTTTCCATAGCACCAGCATAGTGGAAAGCGGGGCAGTGTGCAAGGGGTTTTGGACAGTCGGTTATTTTTGCGGGATAATCGGTCAAACTTGAATAATATGGAAGCCAGACGCCTTGCTCAGCCGGTTGACCACAGCCAGTCCGATTCCGGCGTTGTCGGGGCATTGTGCCCAGATACGCTTGACGCCGCTGTTGTCCATGGCCCGTAGAGCACGGAAGAGCCGCCGGGCCTGCTCAAACCGGTCCATGGACCCGCCCAGCCGTTCCACAGGGTGGTCCTCAAACCAGTGGGCAAATTCGTTGAAACAGATGACCCCCTCCCAGTAGCTGTCGGAAATATGATCCAAAATATATTCCGCGCTGCGCAGAGGGTCCCCGCTCACCACAGTGACCGGGGCTTTTGGTGCATAATGGCGGTATTTCATGCCGGGGGCCCGGGGCTTCTCCCCCTCCCCCAAGGGTTGGACTACGGCGGGGTCCACCTCCACCTCCTTGAGCGCATCCCGCAGTTCCTCCAGAGAGACGCCGCCGGGACGCAGCAAGCACGGCGGCGTACAGGTCAGATCAATGATGGTGGATTCCACCCCAACCTGACAGTCGCCGCCATCGAGAATGGCGTCAATTTTCCCATTCATGTCATCCAGCATATGCTGAACGGTGGTCGGACTTGGCTTGCCGGAGGTGTTTCCCGACGGAGCGGCGACAGGCACGCCCACCGCCCGGATCACCGCCCGGCAGATGGCGTGAGCCGGGCACCGCATCCCCACCGTGTCCAGCCCCGCAGTGACCACGTCGGGAATTATCCGGGGGCCGAGGTGGGTGCAGGAGCACACCGGGCCGTTTTTCAGATCCTCCAACTCCTGTGGGGTGCGTCTTTTGCACCGGAGGATCATGGTCAGCGGCCCGGGCCAAAACCTCTCCGCCAGCCGGTAAGCTGTGTCCGGAATATCCTCACAGTACCGCTCCAGCCAGGAGGGGTCCGGGATATGGAGGATCAGGGGGTTGTCCTGGGGCCGGCCCTTGGCCTGGAAAATGCTGCGTACCGCTATGGGGTCCAGCCCGTTGGCCCCCAGGCCGTACACCGTCTCGGTGGGGATGCCCACCAGCCCGCCGGCCTTGATAATCTCAGCGGCATGCTTGGTTTCATTACATGTCAAGAGTTTTGTTTTCATCATATTCCATCCGCTTTGTATCAAATATTTTATCCAATAGCAGAGATAAAATCAGCATTTTGTTCTCATCTTAGGATCAGCTCCGTCAGGTCCTCCGGGGTCTCCACGATAAAATCCGCTCCCTCGGCCTCCAGCTCGGCCCGGGTGCGGAAACCCCACAGCACGCCGCAACCGGTAAGGCCGCCGTTTTTTGCGGTCCATATGTCCACATTGCTGTCCCCCACGAAGAGGGTGTTCGTCGGGACGGCCCCCAGCTTCTCCATCAGTTTACGCAGCAGGGTGGGGTCTGGTTTCACAGGCAGATCGGGCAGCGCCCCCTGAACAGCGGTGAAAATTCCTGGGTAATACCGATCCACCACCGGTCGGGCGGCTTCGTGGGGCTTGTTGGACAGCACCGCCAAAGTCAGCCCTGAAGCCTTGAGCCGTGCCAGCGCCTGAGGCATCCCGGCATACACCGTGGTCTTATCCTCCTTATGGGCGTTGTACCGTTCTGTAAACTCCGCCAGGGTCACCCGGCGCAGCTCTTCGGTGATCTCTACGCCCGGCGGGACCACCCGCTCCAGCAGCTTGGGCGCACCGTTGCCCACAAAGTATTTATACTCCTCCACACTGTGGGCGGTCCAGCCATGTTGGGCACATACCCAGTTTACAGCGGCGGCCAGGTCCTCCAGGGTGTTGAGGAGGGTGCCGTCCAGGTCGAAAATGATGTGTTTATACATATTATTCGTAGACCCCGATTTCCATACAGCCGATCTCCACAGTGGTGTCTCTGGGGAACTCCGCCCGCTGAAGGTAGGCCTTCACCGCCATCTGGGCGTGCTTGGGATTGGCCCGCTCATCCTCCAGGTCCAGGTCAATGCGACCGGCCTCACCGCCGCAGACCGCGCCCACATCGTCCAGCACCTCGTTCAGCTCCCCCACCACGTCGTGGAGGTCCTTTCCATCAGGGAGGGATTTATAATGGATATACATTTCCATGTTGATATTTTTCCTTTCCTAAATATTTAAAGTTGCTCCGTCACATACGGCAAGGGCTCTGCCCTGCAAAACGGAACCGCACATTCAACTTACCTCTGTTCCTTCAGCAGTTCCGCTTGGTGGTCAGCGGCCAGGGCATCGAT
>CATKHE010000032.1 GCA_949747935.1 uncultured Eubacteriales bacterium | reverse complement strand
CCCCAAGTGCGGGGCTTACCGGCTGCCTCACCGTATGTGCAAGAATTGCCTGACCTATAACGGCCGTTCCTTCGGCCAGGTTGAGGCCCAGCAGTAAGTTTTCTGGCCCCCCGGCATAGAAACCGGGGGGCCAATTTTTGTTTGCTTTATCTGCGTTCTGGTAAGGATAGGTACTCCCTTTTCAGATTGGTGTTACTCATCGCCATTTGACAAAATGATTCGTCAAAACATCTGAGGCGAGCAGTTGCCCTAGACAGACATGTAACTGCTCGATAGGTTGGAATTTTTCGATTGGGATCTTCACAATAAGATAATTATTATAGCAATCGTGCAAACGAATAATACTCCCACACTGAATATAACAATCACTTTTTTAACCTGTTTATCCCCTTTTACTGCCATATCTATCTTATCCGAGAACAAAATAGATACAATGGCAACTATTATTAGCAGTGTAGATATTAACAATATAGGCATTAGCAACACAGAAAGCTTTTCCATATCTTCCTCCGCAACTTCCGATTTGCTGACAGGGATCACGTCTCAATAACGGGCCGCTCTATCTGCCCATCGGCCTCGTTTTACCCATATAGTCCTCCGTCTCCTCAGGCAGCCCCCGTGAACGCAGACCATAGCCCACCAGCCGGCTGGCCAACCCGTAAATCATGGCAAAAACAGGGACACCCAGCACCATCCCGGCAAAGCCGAACAGGCCTCCGAAAAGCAGGATGGAAAACAGAACCCAGAAGGAGGCCAGACCGGTGGTCTCTCCCAGAATCTTGGGGCCCAGAATGTTGCCGTCAAACTGCTGAAGTACCAGGATGAATGCCGCAAAATAAATCGCCTGTAGGGGATTTATCAAAAAAATCAGCAGTCCGCAGGGAATCGCCCCAATAAAGGGGCCGAAAAAGGGAATAATATTTGTCACTCCCACGATAACCGCAATCAAGGCCGGATAGGGAAATTTGAACAGATTGCAACAAACCAGACAGATAATTCCAATAATCAGAGAATCCAGCAGCTTGCCGTTGATGAAGCCGCTCATGATTTTATAGGCGTTGCGGACCTCCCCCACAATCAGATCAGCGATATCAGTACGAAACAGACTGTAGACGATCTTTTTGCTCTGAGCCGCAAAAATGTCCTTGCGCAGCAGGAGATAGACCGATACAATAACGGCAATCAGCAGGTCCTTCACCAGCACCAGAAGTCCCACCACAGCTCCGGAAACCCCTGCCATCACGCCGGTAAGATTGGGCCAGATGGTGGTGCGCACCCACTGGAAGGTGGTGGAAACTGATTCCAGATTGGGCAGGATATCGGAATTCAGCCACTGCTCCAGAGATGTGATCGAGGAATCGACCATCGGCATGACTGACGCCTGAATATCCGGGTTGTCCTCCAGGAACGTCTGGAGCCACTCCTGCACAATGTCAAAATAGTCAGGGATGGCCTGAACCAGACCCACAACGCTCTCATACACCTGTGGAATCACCATGGCCAGCAACAGGTAAAAGAGGAAAACCGCCAGCGCAAGACTGAGAATAATCGCTATAAAGTTAAGAAACGCCAGATTCCTTCTATCCGCTTTCCGCTTGTCCGTAGTCATAGCCAGGAGGAATTTCAAAATATTTCTGTGAACAGGCAGCAGCAGAAACGCAATTACCGCCCCCATAAAAATTGGCCGCAGAATCCCCCCGATGGTCTCCAGAAAATCTGTCACCGTCTTCATATGGAACAGCAGGAAAAACAGCAGCAAAGACGCCGCAATTACCGCAAACGCGGTCAGCCCTATTGCCAGGTAGGGGTGCTTGTCTTCCCGTTTCATGATCCGCTCGCCCGCCTTTCTTACACCTTCAACTCGGTCTCTTTCCTGTCCAGCGCATTGGCATACTTCTTCAGCACAGCCGCAATTTCCCCGGCCAGAAACTCCTCCACCTGCTCCGGACAGCGGCCGATGTAGGCCGCCGGGTCCAGATGGGCGGACAGCTCCTCCCTCGTCATGCCGAAGGCGGGGTCGGCGGCCATCCGGTCGATGAGGTCATTGGGCTGGCCCAGCTCCTTCACGTGATAGCCCGCCTCCTGTGACAGCACCCGGATGCGCTCATGGATCTGCTGCCGGTCCCCACCCCGCTTGACGGCGTCCATCATGATGTTCTCGCTGGCCATAAATGGCAGCTCCTCCAGCACGTGCTTCTCGATCACCCTGGGGTGGACCACCAATCCGGAGACCACGTTGGCCCAGATATCCAGGATGGCGTCCACCGCCAGAAAGGCCTCGGGGACGCTGAGCCGCTTGTTGGCCGAGTCGTCCAGGGTGCGCTCAAACCACTGGGTGGCGGTGGTAATGGCCGGGTTGCCCACATCCACAATGACATACCGGGCCAGGGCACAGATGCGCTCGCACCGCATGGGGTTG
>CATKHE010000031.1 GCA_949747935.1 uncultured Eubacteriales bacterium | reverse complement strand
CACCTGCGGCCGCGCCCTGGGGGAGGTGGTGCTGACCCCCGACGGGAAGGAGATTGCCGCCCTGCTGTGCGCCGACCCGGAGCAGGTGGAGGTGAAGCTGGGGGACAGCCCCCTGGACTTCACCCTGTGCCGGGCGGGGCTGGGGGAGGGGCGGGAGCTGCCCTGGCAGGAGCTGCTCCTCTTCACCCCCTTCCAGCCCACGGGGGACGCCCCCTGCGGGGTGTCGCTGCTGCGGTCCATGCCCTTTCTGGCCGGCGTTTTGCTGAAAATTTTTCAGACCACCGGCCAGAACTGGGAGCGGGCGGGCAACCTACGCTTCGCCGTGGTGTGCAAGCCCGGGGAGGGGGAGGAGGCCTTCGCCCAGGAGCGGTGCCGGCAGGTGGCGCAGGAGTGGAGCGCCGCCATGCAGGCGGGGCGGGAGGGCTGCGTCCGGGATTTTGTGGCCGTGGGGGACGTGGACATCAAGGTCATCGGGGCGGACGGGCCGGTGCTGGACAGCCAAACGCCGGTGCGGCAGATCCTGGAGCAGCTGGTGGCCCGGACAGGGATACCTCCCTTTATGCTGGGGCTGTCCTGGTCGTCCACTGAGCGGATGAGCGCCCAGCAGGCCGACCTGCTCACCAGCGAGATCACCGCCATAAGGCGGGCGGTGGAGCCCGCCCTGTGCCGCGCGGCGGAGCTGTGGCTGCGGGTCCACGGCTTCGGAGGCAGGGCGGAAATTTTGTGGGAGGACATCAACCTCCAGGACGTGGTGGAGGAGGCCCGGGCCGGTCTGTACCGGGCCCAGGCGGAAAAATTGAGGAGGGAAGCATGAAAATCGTGAAGGAAGCTGTGGGCGGGGAACCCGCTCAGGTGACGGCCCGGGATCTGGAGCTCATCGGGGCGCTGGCCCGGAGACCGCTGGGGGCGGAGGAGGTGTATACCTTCTCGGTGCGGCTGTGCGACAACGAGATAGACCGGGACTTTGAGCGGTTCACCCTGGGGACGCTGCAGCAGCTGGCCCCCATGTTTGTGGGAAAGGCGGGGATCTTCGACCACCAGTGGTCCGCCAGGGGACAGGCCGCCCGGATCTACAGGACGGAGCTCATCCGGGAGCCGGAGCGGCTCACCCGGGCGGGGGACGGGTACGTCTGGCTCAAGGGCTGGGCCTATATGGTGCGCACCGACAGCAACCGGGACCTGATCGCCGAAATTGAAGGGGGCATCAAGAAGGAGGTCAGCGTGGGCTGCGCGGTGGAGCGGGCGGCCTGCTCCATCTGCGGCTGCGACCGGACGCGGAATGACTGCGGTCACGAGAAAGGCCGGGAGTACGGCGGACAGCTGTGCTGGGCCGACCTGGAGGGGGCCAGGGACGCCTATGAGTTCTCCTTTGTGGCCGTCCCCGCCCAGCCCGAAGCCGGGGTGGTGAAATCCGTCCGGCGAGGGGAGCGTCAGGCCTGGGAGCGGCTGGAGGAGGAGGCTGAGCTGGGCCGGAGGTGCCTGGAGGAGCTGCGGGGCGAGGTGGTCCGGCTGGCCCTGCTGTGTGACCGGGAGCTGGATGCCAGGGCGGTGAAGTCGCTGGCGGACAAGCTGTCTTACCGGGAGCTGGAGGAGCTGCGCAAGTCCTGCGCCCGGCGGGCCGGGGAGCGGTTTCCGCTGAAAACTCAGCTGAACTATGAGGGAAAGAGCGCCGCCCTCAGCGAGGAGAATCAGGCGTTTTTGGGGTGAGCATGTAGGGCGCAATGTAGGGACGGATATTATCCGCCCGTTTCAACGATACGCCGCATTTTTGCGGGCGGATGATATCCGCCCCTACACAAGGTATCTGTAAAATCAAGAAGGAGTGTGGACAAGCATGGCATATTACTACGACAATCTGAAGCTGGACAAGGGGATGTATCGGGAGGCTGGACGATCCTTCAGCCAGGTACTGGAGCGGGAGGACCCCAGTGAGCGGTATAAGGGCACCAGCCTGGAGGGGCTGGACGCCTTTCAGCGGCAGCTCAAGCGGTTTGACATCAAGGTGAAGGGGGAGGCCAGCGACCCGGTGGAGGCCTTCTTCCGCACCTCTGACGCGGCGGTGCTCTTTCCCGAGTACATCGCCCGCACCGTGCGCCAGGGCATGGAGGAGGGGGACGTCCTCCCACGGATCACCGCCGCCGTCACCAAGATCGACGGGATGGACTACCGCTCCATCTCCTCCGAGGCGCTGGGCGAGGAGAAGAAGCTGCGGCCGGTGCCCGAGGGGACCCTGATCCCCTCCACCTCTATCAAGGTGCAGGCCAACCTGGTGAAGCTGAAAAAGCGGGGCAGGATGCTGGTGGCTACCTATGAGGCGGTGCGGTTCCAGAAGCTGGACCTGTTTTCCGTCACCCTGCGGCAGATCGGCGCCCACATCGCCCGGACCCAGCTGGAGGACGCGGTG
>CATKHE010000030.1 GCA_949747935.1 uncultured Eubacteriales bacterium | reverse complement strand
TCATATTTCAGGGCCACGGCCCGGTTGGTGGCCCGGTTATCATATCTTGACATTGATGCTGTTCTCCCCCTCAAAGATCCGGGGGAACACCCCGGAGATAGTCAGCGGCCGCTCCATCCTCTGGACCTGGACCGCGCCGGCGGACAGGCCGTTGTCAGTCAGGATGCGGGACAGCTCCCCCTGCACCAGCTGGGAGAAGGGGGCCACCTTGTCCGGACAGAAGACCTGAACGTCCACCCGCTCCCCCTGACAGGTGAGCACCATATCGAAAAAGCCCAGGCTCTGGATGTCGATCTTGAACAGGAAGCGCAGAGTGTTGGGCCGGTCCCCCCGGCCCCGCTTCAGGTTCTCCTCCGCGTCCGGGTCCACCCACATCTCGGAGAAGGCCATTCTTCCGTCCCACTCCATGGGCAGGAGGATGTGGTTCAGGGGCATGTGGACGCTCTCGTTCACCAGGAAGGCGGACAGGATGTTCCGGAAGGCCTCCTGCACCTCGCTGGCGGCCCCTCCCTGGAGCGCCCGCTGGGCTGCCTGGGCCAGCTGGGCCGCGAACTGGTCCCCCTCGGCGGCCTTGGCGAAGTTGGTGCTGTCCAGAAGCCGGAGCAGCGCCTCGTCAGACAGCCCCCCCAGTTTCTCCCGCAGGCCGGGGCTGCTGTTGAGCTGATGAAAGGCCTGAAGCAGGCTGTCCTCGCTTCCGTTCTCATACCGGGAGATGTCCAGGGCCAGCATAGAAATCAGCGACCGGGACAGGCCCATGTCATTGGTCTTACTGGTATAAGACGACAAAAAGGGCAAAATGGTTCCCTGGAGCAGCTTCAGCGCCCCCGCCCGGTCCCCGGCGTTCAGCTTTCCCTCCAGCTGGGACACCATGGGCAGCAGCTGGCTGCCCCAGCTGGCCGGGATGGCCCGGGTCAGCCTGGTCAGAATGCGCAGGAGGTTGCCCTGAATGTGGCTGGTGGAGGAGTAATCCCCGTACTTTTTCAAAAACTGGAGGATATTGCCGCGCACCGCCTCGGAGTTGCTGGCGGCGTAGGCCTCCCGAAGAAGGTTGAACAGCGCGCCGCCGAAGCGGGTGCCGTTGGCCATCTGAGACAGGAGAAACTTGCTCAGCTGCGCCTCGTCCATTTTCAGCATATTGAGCAGAGCGCCCATCTCGGCGGCCAGCCCCTCCTCAATGCCGGAGGAGACCACCTTCCCCTCGTACATGGCGAAGATGGTGCTCAGGCTCTCGCTCATGCCGGGGGTGTTCATCATCCGGCGCAGGAAAGCCGCGAAATTGGAATCATACCGCAGCCCCTGGGCCGCGTCTCCGGTGTCCTGCCGCTCCGTCCGGTTGTCCGAGCGGGCCACCCGGTTCAGGTCCGGGGCATTCTGAATCCGGGGGTCGTTGGGCGAAACGCTGATATTTCGGTTCACATTGCTGTTGTCATGGCCCGGTACCGGGTTTGTCACACCAAGCAGATCTGGCATTGGCGACACTCCATTTCAGTAAACTTCGTTTTTTTTTCGTGGAATCTTAATTTTCCAATTGACACTGCCGATATATCGAGTATGATTAGAGATAGGCAGGTGTACTATGCCCACCCGGGCTGAAACCACCGCCGAGCAAATAAGATAAAGGTGGCGTTTTTATGGGCGACAGCATCCTGGACATGTATCTGTATGAGACCAACACTCTGCTGGAGCAGCTGGATGGAATCCTTCTGGCCGCAGAGCAGGCGGATACGTTCTCTGAGGACAGTGTCAATGAAATCTTCCGGATCATGCATACCATCAAGGGTTCCTCCGCCATGATGGAGTTCAGCTCTCTGATGACAGTGGCTCACCGGATCGAAGACCTGTTCTTCCTCGTCCGCGAAAAGGGCATGGACGTGGTTCCGGAGCAGACCCGGCCCGATCTGTTCGATATGCTCTTTCAGGCCGTTGACTTTTTCCGGAGCGAGATTGAGAAGGTGGAAAATGAACAACCTCTCTCTCAGTCTATCGACCACATCGTAAATAAAATTAATAGCCTGATTGATAAAATTCAGGGCAATCCCGCCGCTCCCGCTCCGGAGGCCTCTGCCGGGTCTGAGGGCGCTTCCGCCCCTGAATCCGCCGCCCCCGCAGTCAGCGCGGTCAACCAGGAGTATCCCTTCGGCATTCACGTCTTCTTTGACGAGGGCAGCGGCATGGAGAACCTGCGGGCCTTCATGCTGGTCAACGCCGTAAAGGATTACTGCGGCGACTTCGTCTGCTCCCCGGAGAATGTGGAGAGCGACCCCTCCACCTCCGAGTTCATCGCCGACCACGGCTTCACCGTCTGGTTCCGCACCGCCGAGGAGCGGGACGGCTCCATCCCCGCGGTGCAGGGGGC
>CATKHE010000029.1 GCA_949747935.1 uncultured Eubacteriales bacterium | reverse complement strand
GAGATAATAGGCGTGGGCATATCGGGCGATATGCCAGTTGAGGGTTTCCTCAAAGGCTTCGAACTCCGCATAGCCCAGCCGCGCCCGCAGCTTCGCGGCGGCGGCTTCGTAGTCCTGCTCGGCCTCGCAAAATTCCGGGAGCTGACTGCAAAAGGCATAGACCTGCTCGGGGATGTAGGGGTTGTCAAGGAACAATGCGGTGAGAATGTCAGTCATAGGGAGCAGCTCCTTTATATGAGTTTATTACTCGCTTATTATAAACGAGTTTATTGCTCGTGTCAAGGGGCCGGAGGTGTCTATGGAGAAATTTTCTGAGCGGCTTCGAGAGCTGCGGAAGGAGTGCGGCCTGAAGCAGAAGGAAATGGCGGAAATCTGCGGGCTGAAAATAAGAAGCTATCAGCAATACGAGTACGCTGAAAATTACCCTACCGTTCCCGGCTTGGTTTTTCTGGCCGACTATTTCAACGTCAGCCTGGATTACCTGATGGGCCGGAAGGACGAGCGGACTTGAGGCAGCGGTTGACCTCCCCCTTTGGGGGAGGTGGCACGGCGGAGCCGTGACGGAGAGGGCCCTCTCAGTCAGCCTGCGGCTGACAGCTCCCCCAGAGGGGGAGCTTAGGGGGGCGGAAAGGAACACCACTATGAGCAAAAAGGTTACAGTGTTAGGGTCAACCGGCTCTATTGGGCGGCAGTCGCTGGAGGTGATTGCCGCCTGCGGCATGGAGGCGGTTGCTTTAGCGGCCAACTCCAGCGTCAGCCGGATGGAGGAGCAAGCCCGGCAGTACCGGCCCAGGATTGCCGCCCTGGCGGACGAGAAGGCCGCCGCCGACCTGCGGGTCCGTCTGGCGGACACCAACGTCCATGTCCTCGGTGGGCTGGAGGGGGTGCTGGAGGCGGCGACTATCTCCAGCGCCGACACGGCCATTGCCGCCCTGGTGGGTATGGCGGGCCTGCGGCCCACGCTGGCCTCCATCCGGGAGGGCAAGCGGGTCTGTTTGGCCAACAAGGAGACCCTGGTGTGCGCAGGCCCCCTTGTCCTGGAGGAGGCAAAGGACTACGGTGCCAAGATCTACCCCGTGGATTCGGAGCACTCCGCTATCTTCCAGTGTCTGGAGGGGAACCGGGACAGGGGGGAGGTGCGCCGGCTCATCCTCACCTGTTCCGGCGGGCCTTTCTACGGCAGAACCCGGGAGGAGCTGGCCAGCGTGACGGTGGAGGACGCCCTGCGCCACCCCAACTGGTCCATGGGGGCCAAGATCACCGTGGACTCCGCTACCCTGATGAACAAGGGGCTGGAGGTCATGGAGGCCATGCACCTGTACAGGATGCCGGCGGAAAAAATTTCCGTAGTGATCCACCGGGAGAGTATCGTCCACTCCCTGGTGGAATACTGTGATTATGCCATGATCGCCCAGATGGGGGCCCCGGACATGCGCCTGCCCATCCAGTATGCCCTGACCTACCCCAAGCGGGTGGCTGGGCCGTCCGCACCCCTGGACCTGTGGAATTGCGGGCCCTTGACTTTTGGCACACCGGACCTGGAGGCATTCCCCTGTCTGGCCCTGGCCCTGGAGGCGGCAAAGACCGGCGGCACCGCCGGGGCTGTCCTCAACGGGGCCAACGAGGTGGCGGTGGGACAGTTTCTGGCTGGGAAAATCGGCTTTTTGGACATTGCCGGCAAGGTGGAAAAGGCTATGGCCCAGGTCAAAGCCGTCCAAAACCCCACCATGCAGGATATCCTGGATGCAGACAAAGCTGCACGGGAGGCTGTGCTGTAGGGGCGGATAATATCCGCTCCTACAAGGACGTATCCCCACGTATTTTCTTTTGGAGGCGCTCTATGCTCTATATCATCATTGCGGTCCTGATTTTTGGAATTCTGGTAGCCACCCACGAGCTGGGTCACTTCGCTTCGGCCAAGGCGCTGGGGGTGAAGGTGAACGAGTTCGCCGTGGGCATGGGTCCTGCCCTGCTTAAATGGGGAAAGGGGGAGACGCTGTACAGCCTGCGGCTGCTCCCCATTGGAGGCTTCTGCGCCATGGAGGGGGAGGACGACGATTCCGCAGACCCCCGGTCCTTCGGTCGGGCGGCTTGGTGGAAGAAGATCATTATTCTGTGCGCCGGGGCCTTTATGAACTTCCTCACCGGCCTGGTGATTTTGGTGGTCTTTTACGCCTCCTGGCAGGTCGTGCCCGTGGAGCTCTACGGCGGACCCATTGAGGGCTATGGCACCGAGAACTGCGGCTTGATGGCGGGGGACCGCTTCCTGTCCGTGGACGGCCACAGGGTGATGGTCTACGGCAACGCCCGCTTCTACCTGGACCGGGCGGGGGAGACCATCGACTTCG
>CATKHE010000028.1 GCA_949747935.1 uncultured Eubacteriales bacterium | reverse complement strand
TAAGACAAGTAAAGGCACGATCCAGTTTCCGTACAGCAAGCCGCTCCCGCTGGAGCTGATTGGAGAAATTGCGAAGTGGTGTGAGAAGAATAACTGAAGTTCATTGCTATGTAACTTCGGTCTTCTCACAAAGCCTTCTCAGCGGATGTTCCTCCGCCGCAGGGAGACGCCAGAGCAGATACTGTGCGTACAGAGACTCAAATCCCGCTTCGGTGAGCTGGCCGCAGCACTCGGCGGGGTCGATCTGCTCCCCCATCAGTTCATAAAACTGCTGGCCGTCCCGGTCGGCCGCCAGCAGGTAACCAGAGCTATCCATGTCTCCCTGGCAGGAGATGTGAATGGTGTTCCTCCGGTTACCGCTACGGGCGGTCAGGAACAGGTATAGCTGTTTCGTGGATGAAGTCATATTTTGCATATTATTTTGTGTCTCCTCTCTGTGAAAATATGGTTTTGCTCCAGCCTCATAAAAGGCTTGAAAAAGCAGCGAAATTACATATAAGAGGAGAAAGATAGTATGTGGGTAAGGAAGAGGCTGACGTGGAAGTAATCCGCAAATTTATCGACGCGAACAGTCTGATGTCCATTATGGCATTGCCGGAAGCCTTTCGGAACCGCAAGTTAGAGATCATTGTTCTTCCAACCGAAGAAGAGACTACAACACCGCAAAAACCGGATGTAGCTGGTACAGTGGGGCGGTCTCTCCCCACTGCTCATCAATCAAGTCGCTGGCATACGACTTCCTTTCCTGTTTTCCATGCCATTGTTTTACCACGTTCCTTTGCCTTTTTGAATACAGCTTCTAAACTTTCCGATTCATATGTACCTGCTCCACACCACTGAAATATTGAAACAATTGCTCCAAAAAAAATTTGGAGTAATGAGATAGATAACGGTCCTTCATGCGAATCAGGGACAGCCTCTGAGACAGGGGCTGTCCTTTGTAATACAGAGGAAAGATGTTCAAGTCAGGTGGAATCTCATCCCGTTGGCTGACCAAGCTCATCTGAGAGATAAAGCAAGCCGCCAGCCTCTGGAAACAGACGGCGGTGCCGATCTGTGTGTAGGTGCTGGTGATATAAGCCCGTGGGATAACACCAGCCGCCTCGAAGCATTGGTTAATCTGCCTTCCCATACGGTTATCGAAAATGCAGAAAGGCAGCTCGGAAAAATCTCCCACTTCCGCCCCGCAGACTGCCCGTTCCTTCAATTCCTGAGCCACTTCTCCATAGCAGCTGCGCAGCAGTGCGTCAGCCACACACAAATAAACCTGATCGTCCATCAACTGCCGGTTGACCAGCCTGGGATGGTCCTCCCCGTTGAGAGTAACAGCAAAATCCAGAGAACCGTTCAATACCAAAGGTTCCAACTGCTCGGTAACTGCATCGGTGATCCGGATTTCCACATTGGGATAGCGAGCGGAAAACTGCGGCAGGATATCGGGAAGACACATATTCAGCCGCAGATTGCTCGCTCCAAATCGAAGTACTCCCCGTTCTTGCCGGGAGATGTCGGATAATATATCCTTTAAATTCACCTGCTCCTTATTGACTACATCAGCAAAGCCAAGTACAAATTCCCCTGCAGTGGTCAGGGAGAGGGATGGCTTGCGGTGGAGCAACTTGGCTCCGTAGTAGTCCTCCAGCCGCTGGATGTGGTTGCTCAAGGTCTGCTGTGAGATGAAAAGTCGGTTTGCTGTTCGGGTCATATGCAGGTCCTTGGCCAGTTCTGAAAAATAATACAGGCTTGTGAGGTCCACAGAACCGCCTCCACAAAGATTTTTTGTTGAAAATCAAAATATTTTCCACTCCGCTTTTGTCTTGTATCATGTTACTATAAATGTATCGAGAACGCAAGAGTTTTTATGGAGGCAGAACAAAAATTCGGGGAGAGGCTCCAAATATCCACAAAAAAGGAACATATGGAAAATCACGTTCCAATCTATGACATAAAATATGGCTAAACTTCAGGGCGACCATCCCTCCATCCCCACCTGAAGCTTCTCCAGAGCCTTTTTCTCGATACGGGATACATAGGAACGACTGATCCCGCATTGGGCGGCAATTTCTCTCTGCGTCCGGGGAACTTGATTGTCTAAACCATAACGCATGGTAATAATTATCCGCTCTCTTGGAGTCAGACAGGTCTGAACACACCTGCGAACCTTCACGCAGGCATCCCGAGTGTCCAAATCCTCCAGCATGGTGTCATCTACCGCAATAACATCCATTAATGACAGCGTACCACCATCTCCAGCGGCCTCCAGCGTATCCGTGAGTGAAACCTCCCCCTGCAGCTTACGCTGCGCGCGAAAATGCATCAAAATTTCATT
>CATKHE010000027.1 GCA_949747935.1 uncultured Eubacteriales bacterium | reverse complement strand
GATGACGGAGTACATACAGTTGGAACCGTTTGCCAGACCGGAATCCAGCCGAGTTGTGCCCCAGGTCTGACCGCCGTCGGTGCTGTCGGTGTAATGGGCCGCACGGGAACCCTCGCTGCGGGAGTACATACGCAGGGTACCGTCGGGCAGAGTGATAATCTGGGACTCGCTGGTCTTACTGGAATTGTTGTAACCGCTGGTGCGGCTGCCCCGCTCCCAGGTCTCGCCGTTGTCATCGGAGTAGATGACGCTGGTCAGCTCCCGGCCGGTGGCGTTGTCATACACCGGGAAGATGATGCGGCCATCCTTGGTCACAGTGCCCCGGCCGGGACACACGCCGAAGAAAGGCTGGGTCTGACCCGCATAGCGCAGGTTGGGGAAGATAGGATCGTCCCACACCAGGCCGTCCTCAGTCACTTCCGCACTGCGCAGCATGATGAAGCAGGTGGGGAATACCTTCCAGGCGGACTGTTTGTAGAACAGGTTGGTCTGAACCTTCAGCTCAGAGCCCTCTTGCTTACACCATTCCTGAGTCACAGTTTCGCCGTCCACCTTGTACAGGTTCATGAACGCATCTACAGCGTAGCCGCTCTCGGCGTCATTGGAAGACGCTTTGATGGCGTACAGCGTTTTGCCCTCAAAGGCAACGCTCATGGCCTCATTGTCCACATAGTAGGTGTAGGCGCTGGGGCTGGCGGGGGCCTTCATACCCACGTAAGCGGGGGCATGGGCCACCAGAATGCGGTTCTGGCTGTCATAGCCGGTGCTGCCACCGGTAGCCTTACCGTCCGCCGCCGTCACGTCGATGGCCATCCAGACCTTGCCGTCAGCGGCCTGTACCAGGATGGGGTCGATAAACGCCGCGCTGAGGGGGATTCCCTGAACGCTGTTAGCGTAGTCGCCGAAGTAGTTGACGACCTCCCACTCCCAGGTCTTGCCGTTATCCTTGGAGACGGAGACGATGGTATCCAGGTTGGCCGGGTTGTCGTTCCAGCCCGCCCAGCGCACATCCGCTGCCGCCACCAGCCAGCCGTTGTCCAGGGTGATGATGGCGGGGATGCGGTACATCCGGGTGCCAACGTCCTCAGTGGAGAAGGGTTCGCCCTGCGTCGTGCCAGTGAACACGGTCTGGGCGCTGTCCAGGCTGGAGTAGTCCACAGGCTCCTCGGCGATCCAGAGGTAGTACGCGCCGGGAGTGCCCGCAACAGGATTGACGTAGAAGGTAGTCGCCTCGTCTTTGAACAGCCGGTTATTTCCGCTGGCTTCCAGACTCAGATACTTGCTCTGATCGGAATAGGGGCTGATGGTGAAGCCGTTGGAATGCTCGCCCGCCGACTGGAAGACGAACAGGTGGAGCGGGTTACTGCCGCAGACCACGCTGACCGAGCTGCACTGGTTGGTTGTGGGGGCGGAATAGTGCATCACCGCCTGACGGCTGGTGCTGCCGGTGTCAAAATTGATGACATAGTTTCCGGCCTCGATGCCGTCGGTGGCCAGGGTGGTAGTGCTGCTGCTGTCGGTCCCGGAGGCCGTATAAAGCTGAATTTCGGTGGTATCGCCTGCGGCGCCGCTGACATCCCAGTAACGGGAAGAGGTACTGCCGCCGGTGAAGGCCAGATACTTCACCGTTTTGCCGTCCTCAACGGCCTGCTCCGGGGTGTAACCGTCAAACTCGGGCTCAACCTCTGTCTCCCACCAGATGTAGTAGGAGCCTTCCTCGTCAGCGGGAGTGACGCCGAACTTCGCGCCGGTCTCTTTGAAGAGGAAACACTCCCGGCCTTTTGCTGTGCCTCTCTCTGTGGTCAGATAGTAACCAGACCCGTTGGAGATGGTATAGGTCCCGTCCTCCTGAACTACAAAGGTGAGCAGATGCGCCAGGCACTTAACCGTATTCCCAGTGCTGCACTGATCAGTGAAGTTCACACTGTTCTCAGTGTTGAAGTGCATATCGCACTGGCCGCCATTGGTGAAGTTTCCGCCGCGGATGATGTACTGCCCCTCGCTGACGACAGCATCGGCCCGTGAAATCCCGGTGCTGGTCACGGCAGGTGTGCTTTGAGGGACATAGAGCTGGACAGACATTTTCTCATTGACACTGCCGATCCAGATGTTCCCACTTTCGGGGGAACCACTCAGATAATGCACATCGGTTCTCTCGTCCGCGATGGCCTCTTCCAGGGTACGGTCCGGCTCGACCGCCGTATAAACGGCAATCTCCTTGAGGAGCTCCTCCACAACCCCG
>CATKHE010000026.1 GCA_949747935.1 uncultured Eubacteriales bacterium | reverse complement strand
TGGTCCGAGTGGCGGGATTTGAACCCACGGCCTCTTGGACCCGAACCAAGCGCGATACCAAGCTTCGCCACACCCGGAAATCTTAATATAGTTGCCTATAAGCAACGAACGATTTAACTCACACCAAATTTCATTACAAATGATAACAGAAACTGATCCATTTGTCAAGGGCTATTTTAACAGGGAGTGTCCAAACGCAGAGCTAAAGGAAGTCAAAGAGAGAAAAAGGGACATTAACCTCCGGATGACATGAGCGACAGCGGTCCTTCTGCAATCTGAATCGGTTGTAAGAACCTGTATTCAAAAAGGCAAAAGAATGTAGTAAAATAATGGCACGGAAAAACAGAAACGGGAGTCGTATCCCAGCGACTTGACTGATCAGCAGTGGAAAGAGGTCGCCCCCCTATATAGTGGGATGCGTAACTGTACGTGGACGTGGAGCAAACGGGAATTGACGGAGGGAAAAAGGAAAGACAGGAGGCGGCACATTGTAGTGGATGTGCTGGACTGCTTGTTGTCTGTTGTGGTTCATGCTGCCAATATTCATGACAAAAAAGGTGGAATATCTACCGCGAAACGAGCATATAAGCGGTTTGTGTCTATTCAAAAGTTCTGTGCGGGCGCTGGATACCAGGCCTGTTTGTTTCTGATTTGAAGGAACAGCTTGACCTTGATGTTGATATTTCAGAGAAAATCAAGCCCCATCAATGGGAAAAACTTTCTTGGCGATGGGGGTGAACGCACCCTCTCTTAACTCAATTATTCCAGACGGCTCAGTAAAGATTACGAGATTTCCGTCTCTTCCGCTGAGGCTATGGTCGAAATTTCTCACTTCCATGCCTTGCTCAAACGCTTATGAATACAGGTTCTAACAGTGACTCCTGAAGAGGCTCAGGTAGTGCGCTGGACATTTGGACGGTATCTTGCCGGTGACAGTCTTCAATACTGGCGCTGTCCAAATTGAAAACGATGGCCTCGTGGAACAGCATCTCTGCTTTGGCTCCCATGTGACCACTATTTTGATGAAATGTTCATGGTTGCACAGCAGGAAAAAATCAGCCATTCTAAGGGGTCTTGCATATCTGTACCAGATTTCGTGTGATCCGCCCGGTGAGCCCCCAGATGGCCCGCCCCTGCCAAGGGTAGACGGGGACGTTCTCCCACCCGTGCTGCCATTTGTAGTTCCGGGGGATACCGATGACCTCATAGGGAAAATCTTCCACCGGGGTGGGGATTAGCTCGTACTGGTATTCAATAGGGACGGTGTTCATCAGATGGGACAGGGGGACAAAAAAGACCTCCTCCACTTCGGCGGGGCTTGGGACCATCCGGTCCAGCGCTTCTCCGCCCACCAGCCCCAGTACGGGCTGCATGAGAAAACTGGCCCGGTGGGCGATGAAGTCCAGCCGGCCCAGCAGCCTGATTCCACCGGAGGGAATGGCCAGCTCCTCCCAGGTCTCCCGCAGGGCGCACTCCTCCGGGTTTTCTCCCGGTTCCATAAGCCCCCCAGGGAAGCAGACCTCCCCCGGCTGGCGGCGCAATGTCCGCGCCCGGACCTCGTAGAGCAGGTGCAGTTCTCCATCCCGCTCCACCAGCGGCACCAGCACCGCATAAACGCGGCGGGCATCCATCAGGCCGGGGGAGCGGGTGCGGAAAAGGTCTTCCAGTTGTTCAGGCTTCATACTGATCACATCCTCTAGGGGACAGCCTCCGTGCCGCTCCGCCTACATATTACATCTTCTCCGGTGCGGTGACACCCAGCAGGTTCAGGCCGTTGGCCAGGACGGACCGCACTGTGTCGGCCAGCTTGAGTCGGGCGGACAAGACGGCGGATTCCTCCCCTTTCAGGCGGCAGGCATTGTAGAAACGGTGGAAGTCCCCGGCTAGGGCGGTGAGGTAGCGATTGACGCGGCTGGGGTCGTAGTCCCGGGCGGCGAGATGGAGCTCCTCGGGGTACTGGGCCAGGGACTTCATCAGGGCCAGCTCCTCGGGCGCGGTGAGCACCCCGGCGTCCACACTGCCGGCGGCAGGAACCGCGGCCCCGTCCTCCTCAGCCAGACGGGCGATCAGCGAACAGATGCGGGCGTGGGCGTACTGGACGTAGTACACCGGGTTTTCGCTGTCCTGGCGGACGGCCAGGTCCAAGTCGAAGTCCAGGGGGCTGGTGGCGGCCCGGTTGTTGAAATAATACCGGGCCGCGTCCACTGATATCTCGTCCAGCAGGTCGTGGAGGGCGATGGC
>CATKHE010000025.1 GCA_949747935.1 uncultured Eubacteriales bacterium | reverse complement strand
TTCATCTCAAAGGGCTTGACGATATAGTCGTCCGCCCCCTGCTCCAGGCCGGAGACCTTGTCCTCCGTCTCCCCCTTGGCGGTGAGCATGATGACAGGGGTCTTATCCCCCTCCCGGATTTTTTTCAGCACGGACCAGCCGTCCATAACAGGGAGCATCAGGTCCAGCAGCACCAGGTCAGGCTGGAAGGACCGGAAGAGCTCAATTCCCTTGCCGCCGTCCTTGGCCACCTGGGTCCCGAAGCCCTCCTTCTCCAGGTAGAGATGGAGCAGTTCGGCGATATTGGCGTCATCCTCTACGATCAGAACTTTTTTCGGCATAACAACGGCACCTCATTTTCCTCATCCGTCTCCACAGATCGGGAGACAGGGCGGACATTGTCCGTCCCTTTCAGAATGGCTGCTTTTATTATATCGTAAATCCCGCCTCTTGGATGAATAATTTGTGAATTACGCTCCATGGCTCTCCACATAGGAGTGATCCACCTGAATCACAGGAAAATAGCGGTCGGACAGCGCCTTGATCCCCTCGGCCAGCCTCCCCCTCACCTCTGAATCGGACAGTCGGAAGCCGTACGGTACCACCACGTCAAAGAGGACGTTGGTGTGGATAGGGCCAGCGGTGACCCGAAAATCGTGGATGGTGAGGGCGGGATCGATCTCCCGGGCAATCTCCGCCGTCTGACCGCGCAGGGCCTCGGTGCGGCCGTCCCGCACCACCGGGTCCATATGAACGCAGGTCTCAATGTGGTGCTTGGCCTTCAACTCCCGCTCGATGTGGTCGATCACATCGTGAATCTCCAGCAGATCAGCCTCGGCAGGCACCTCGGCGTGGAAGGACATCATAGCCCTGCCGGGACCGTAGTCGTGATACACCAGGTCATGGATGCCCAGGATGTACTCATGGCCCAGAACCAGACGGTCGATGTCGGCGGCCAGGGACCGGTCCATGGGCCGGCCCAGCAGGGGATCCACGGTGTCCTTGGCGGCGCCCCAGCCCGCCCGCAGGATAAACAGGGCAACCCCCAGGCCCAGCCAGCCATCTAGGGGAAGCTTGAAAAAATACCCGGCCAGCAGACCCAGCAGGAGGGTCCCGGTGGCCGCCGCGTCAGACAGGGAATCGGCGGCGGTGGCCGACAGGGCGGCGGACTGAATGCGCCGGGAGAGCCCCCGGTTGAACCAGAACATCCACAGCTTCACCGCCACGGCGGCTGTCAGAATCCCCACCGACAGGGTGGAAAAGGACACCGGCTCCGGGTGGAGAATCTTTTGGAAGGAGGAACGGGCCAGCTCCACCCCCACCAGCAGAATCAGCATAGACACCACCAGCCCCGCCAGATACTCCATCCGCCCGTGACCGAAGGGGTGTTCCTCATCCGCCTCCTGTCCGGCCAGCCGGAAGCCAATCAGGGTTACCACGGAGGAGGCCGCGTCGGTCAGGTTGTTGAGCGCGTCAGCGGTGATGGCGATGGAGGCGGTCATGATTCCCGCCAGCAGCTTCCCCAGAAAGAGCAGCAGATTCAGACCAATGCCGATCCCGCCGGACAGGACCCCGCACCGCCGACGCACCGCAGGGTCCTGGGGGTCCCCGTCTCCGGTGCAAAACCGCAGAAAAGCATCCATAAAAAACACCTCATATCTTTAACGCCTTCCCGTCAGCCGAAAAATCACTTGATTATTCCTGTATTTTACCATGAAAACGCCCCGATATCAAGACGAAATCTGTGCCGGCGGCACGGAGGGAATCAATTGGCCCCGCCGGAGAGGCGCGGCTGAGGGAATGTTCACAAAAAATTCATCACAGCATCATAGTTTTGTCTTATTTACAAGTTATGATAACAACGTAGACCAAGTGAACAGAATGTATCTCCTTTCTCTCTCCTTTACAACACACAGGCAGAGGCCCCCGGCTGAAAGGCCGGGGGCCTCTGCCGTTGACCGTACGCCTCAAAATTGTTGCCGAAGTTTACAAAAAGTTCACGTGGATGTCACGAAATTGCCGCATTTATCCCTTAGGATAGCATTGTAGCAAGGCTACATCATGTATCTCCCATTTCTCCCTCTCCTTTTACAACACACAGACAGAGCGCCTTGGCCGTGAGGCTAGGGCGCTCTGTCGTTTTGCCCCTCTGTTTTCCTGGAACTTCCTCCCAGTCTACCAAATGTCTACCAAATTGTGGCGTCAAGGCCCTGGGGGACAGCGGGTTGGAGGAACTGGAAGTTTCTAGTAGGTCT
>CATKHE010000024.1 GCA_949747935.1 uncultured Eubacteriales bacterium | reverse complement strand
GGTCATGGCCCGCAGGTCGATGGCGTAGGAGGTCATCTCGGCCATGGGCACCTCGGCCTCGATCACCTGGTCGCCGTCGCCGGTGGGGTTCATGCCCATGACACGGCCCCGGCGCTTGTTCAAATCGCCGATGACATCACCCATGTAGCTGTCAGGCACGGTGACCTTCAGCTCGCCCACGGGTTCCAGCAATACGGGGTTGGCTTCAGGCATAGCGGCCTTATAGGCCAGCTGAGCGGCGGTTTTGAAGGCGATTTCCGAGGAGTCCACCGGGTGATAGCTTCCATCGTACAGCACGGCCTTCAAATTGACCACGGGGTAGCCAGCCAAGGGGCCGTGGACACAGGCCTCGCGCAGGCCCTTCTCCACCGCGGGGAAGAAGTTCTTGGGCACGGAGCCGCCGAAGACTTCCTCGGCGAAGACCATCTGCTCCTCCTCCAGGTTGGGCTCAAAGCGAATCCACACATCACCGAACTGACCGGAGCCGCCGGTCTGCTTCTTATGCCGTCCCTGTTTCTGGACGGTCTTGCGGATCTTCTCCCGGTAGGGCACCCGGGTCTCGCTCAGCTCCGCCTCCACATTGAAGCGGCTCTTCAGCTTGGACACCAGCACATCCACCTGGATATCGCCGGAGCCGGTGAGCACCATCTGGTGGGTCTCGCCGTTGTTCACCAGGGTGAATGAGGGGTCCTCCTCGTTGAGGCGGTACAGGCCCTGGGCCACCTTGTCCTCCTGGCCCCGGGTCTTGGGGGCAATGGCCACCGAGTAGCAGGGCTCAGCGAAGGGGATCTGCTTCAGGGCCACCACCTTGCGGCTGTCACACAGGGTGTCGCCCGTCTTCACCTTGTCCATCTTGCCAATGGCGCCGATGTCGCCGCACCCCAGCTCCTTGACCTCTTCGGCCCGCTTGCCCTTCATCACATACAGCCGACCCAGCTTCTCGGTGGCGCCGGTGCGGGAATTGACCAAGGAGAGGTCGGAGGTGATCCGGCCCGACATAACCTTGATAAAAGAATATTTTCCGTACTGATCGGAGACCGTCTTGAACACGAAGGCGGTGGGCACGCCGCCGGGAGAGACCACAAACTCCTCAGTATCGCCGTCTGGCTTGGTGGCCTTGTGGTAATTGCCCTCCATGGGGGTGGGCAGCAGCTCCATAATGTAATCCATCAGCATCAGAGAACCCATGCAGCTGACGGCGGAGCCACACAGCACAGGGAACATGGACAGCTCCCGCACGCCCTGCCGCAAGCCCTGAATCATCTCAGGGTAAGTGAAGTCCTCGCCGTCGAAGAATTTATTCATAAACTCCTCGCTGGTCTCGGCCACCGACTCCTTCAGAGACTCGTAAAATTCCTCAATCACGCCGGCCTTGCTGTCGGGCAACTGGATCTCCACCCGCTGGAGCTTCTGCATCTCATAGGCCCGCTTGTTCAGCACATCGATAATGCCGGTGACCTTCTTGTTGTCGTCCCAGATGGGAACCACCAGG
>CATKHE010000023.1 GCA_949747935.1 uncultured Eubacteriales bacterium | reverse complement strand
GGGCCGGGACGCCGTGGGCGTCCGGGGCATCCGCCTCCGGGAGGGGGACTACGTGGTGGGCGCCGCCCGGGCCCTGGAGGGCAAAACGGTGCTGTCCATTACCGAGAAGGGGTTCGGCAAACGGACCCCGGTGGAGGAGTACCGCATCACCAACCGGGGCGGCCTGGGCATCAAGAACTATATGGTCACCGGCAAAACCGGGCCCATTGTGGGCATCAAGGTGGTGGACGGCTCTGAGGACCTGCTCCTGGTCACTCAGGCGGGTATCCTGATCCGCACCCATGTGGACTCCATCCGCATGGCCGGCCGGTCCACCCAGGGCGTGATCGTCATGCGCTTCAAGGAGGAGGGAGACAAGGTGATCTCCCTGGCCCTGGCCGACCGGGAGGAGACCGCCGAGACCGTTCAGCCCGAGGAGGCTCCGGCAGAGAACGAGACCCCGGCGGAGGAATGATTGCAGGGGCGGGTATCATCCGCCCGCCTGAAAAGGAGGTCAAGAGATGAAAAAACGGTATATGGTGCGGTATAAACCCGCTACCAAAGCGGAAAAGGCCATGCTCCGGGGAATGGGACTGTTCCACGCCATTTTCGGAACGGTATTTGCCGTCATTGCCCTGACAGTAATTATTCCGTCGGCCGGTCTGTTTGGTCTGCTTTTCCTGGCGGCGGGGGTCTTCTTCGCCGTCAACGGGACGCTGATCGCCCTTGGAAAAAATGGCCTGATGGGACGCTCTTACCAGATCGAGGAGGAGGAAGTAGAGGAGCAGCTCCCCCCTCCCCCGGCAGAGACCCACGACCATATCCCCTCTGTTGCCCTGGACGCGAAACAGCGGCTGGAGCAGCTGGAGAACCTGAAGTCCGCCGGACTCATCGACGACCGGGAGTATCAACAGAAACGGCAGGAGATTCTGAGGGGACTGTGATATGGGAAGCAGGAAAAGATTTTAAGAAATCAAAATGATTCCAAAAATAAATAAAAAAAGAGAGGTTTATGTGTCATGAATCAGAAAAAGCTTTGGACAGGAATGATTTGCTTGGCCTTGAGCGCCGCGCTGCTGCTGACTGGCTGCGGAAGCAAGAAAGACAGTGATAAAAGCGTCGGTGACACAAGCGGCGGCGGAAATAAAAGTGATGTGAGCTCCTCCGTCTCCTCCGCGGACAAGAGCGAGGGGCCTGTGGACTACAGCAAATATAACTCCTATCTGGATCTGGCGGAGGAGATCAACGGCGAGATCGAGCCCATTCTGGCGGCATATTTTTCCAATGTGGACTTCTCCTCTGAATTTACTGTGACTGGAGACTATGCCGCCATCAAGGAGGCGGTGGAGTTCTACACCCCCAACACCTACCTTGTGGAAAAGGCCTTGGGCTATCTGGACGAGGAGCCCGCCTATCCCGAGGCGGACGATGCCCTTCAGAGCCTGGGGAACAGTCCTGCCGAGGTGATGGAGGCCCTGAACCACCTGGCCTCTTACATGCGCTTTGACGAGTATGAGGACGACAATATGGCAAAGGCCCCGGAGCTTCACGCCGAACTGTGGAACGCCCTCCAGACCTATGACGCCAATTACGAGGCCTTTTTGGCCGCAATCGACACATTGGCCAGTCAGGGCCGGGACGAGGACCGGGAGCGGTTGCTGGAGGAAGGAGAGCTGGTGCTCTACCACTCCCTGTGCATGATCCATTCCAGTCAGGACATTCTGGACGAAATCTGGGGACAGCTTGAAGTGGCCAACACCGAGACCGCCCCGGGGGAAGAGTTTATCCTGCCCAGCATTGATATGACAAATCTGTCCCCTCTGTACAACAATTTCCAGGCCGCTTACGAGGGTCTGACCCAGGCCCTGGCGACGGAATCGGAGCGGGAGAAGATCGACACCTTTACCGGCAGGATCGGCGACAGTGCTCTGGAGCTGTATCAGAACAAGGTGAATTCCCTCTACAGCCGGATGGGAGGTCTCACCGAGGCTATAATGGAAGGCACGGACTATGCCGACGCCTACAACAACGCCAGTGACGCGGCCAACAGCATGGTTGACAGTTATAATAGTATTCTCTGATTATCATAATGGAAGGGGTTGAATGCAAGTGAAATTGGCCAACGCCCTGTCCCAGCGGTCGGAATTACAGACCCGCATCCGTCAGCTGGAGGTCCGGCTGAACAACAACG
>CATKHE010000022.1 GCA_949747935.1 uncultured Eubacteriales bacterium | reverse complement strand
CGTTGAAGTCGGTCCGCTGGACCTTGTCCGCAGCTTCCCACTGGCAGAGATTGTAGTTTTGTGTACGGTTCATCATATTACCTCCATTTTTTATGTTGAGGTTTCCGTCCCCTCAACCCTGGCGGGATTTCCCGAAAAGTTGCATGTTCGCGTACATCTTACAGAACCGAGGGGAAACTGCGCCCTTTTTTCACCACAAAAAAGCCCGCCTGAGAAAGGCGGGCTTTCGCTATTGCCGGAGGATTTCCTGGGCCAGCTCCACGAACCGCTGTCCGAAATGAGAGAGGTAACGGCCCTCCCGGTAGCCGGCCACCAGTTTGCTGAAGGTGGAGGGATCGGTGAGGGGAAAGAAGTCCACGCCCACCGATTCGGCGGTGGGGGCGGGGATGGCCCGCAGGAAGAGCTCCGGGCAGATGGTGATTCCCACCCCCGCCTGGGCCATGGCCAGGGTGGTGACGGTGTTCTCCGTCTCCAGAATCAGCTGGGGCTTGAAAAAGTACCGGCTGAAATACTGGTCCACAATGCTCCGGGTCCGGTTGCCCCGCTTAATGAGGACGAAGGGCAGCTGCTCAAAGGACTGGATATCCGCCCCCTGGGCGTACTGCCGGCGAATTTCCTCCGCCCGGTCCCCGAAGAGCCGGTCGGTAAAGGTCCTGGGCACCACCATCACCAGCCGCTGCTCCGTGAGCGGAACGGCGGTCACCCCCTCCAGGATGATGGGCTGAAAGCAGATAATCAGGTCGGTTCGCCCGTGGGACAGCTCGTCCTCCAGCTGAATAGAGTTGCCTTCATAGAGGGAAAACTCCACCTGAGGAAATTCTGAACGGAATTTGGGCAGAATATCGGGCAGCAGGGCCAGACCGCAGGTATGGGAGATGCCCACCCGCAGGGCTCCCATGTACTGGTGGTTGATGTCGCCCACCTTGGATAGGTATTGACTGTGCAGGTCCAGGATTTGTGTGGCCGTGTCCACCAGCAGCCCTCCCGCATAGGTCAGGGACAGCTTGGGGGACCGGGTGAACAGCTTCACGTCCAGCTCACGCTCCAGGTTGCCGATGTGATTGGACAGGGACTGCTGGGAGATGTACAGCCGTTCCGCTGCACGGGTGATGTTCAGCTCCTCCGCCACCATGAGAAAGTATTTCAAATGTTGAAAGTTCACAAAAACACCCCGCTTTTTTTGGTGTATGGGTCATTATACCACAGCCAAACAGTTGTGGCAACCCTCAACAAAAAGATACTTCCCAAAGTGGGCAAAATATGTCATAATAGTCAACAGGAAACAAATATAAACCGGGCAGCCGCCCAAAATCTGATAAAACAGGAAGGAATGCTGGCTTATGAAATGTCTTATTATCGACGTCGTCTCCCCCGCAATTGCTGAGGAACTGGGCAAGTATATGCAGGTGGACACCAAGATTCTCCCCTCTCAGTCCGAGCTGGCCGGCATGATCGGCGACTATGAGGTCCTGATCATGCGGGTGGACCCCGCCATTAACAAGGAAATTCTGGACGCCGCGCAGAAGCTGAAGGTGATCGGCGTGTGCTCTGTGGGCCTGAACCACATCGACATGGACGCCGCCAAGGCCAAGGGGATCCAGGTCTTCAACGCCCCCGGCCTCAACGGCAATGCGGTGGCCGAGCTGACCATCGCCAAAATGCTGGATATGTCCCGCCACACCATCCCCGCCTGCAACGACGTGAAGATCGGAAAGAACTGGGACAAGTATAAGTTTGTGGGCCGCGAGCTCCGGGGCAAGACCCTGGGCGTTCTGGGCTTCGGCCGCATTGGACAGCGGGTGGGCGAGCTGGCCCGGGCCTTCCTCATGGACGTGGTGGCCTACGACCCCTACCTCCCCGCTGAGGTCTTCGAGCAGCAGCACGCCAAGAGCATGTCCATTGAGGAGGTCCTGAAGGTCTCCGACTTCGTCACCATCCATATGCCCCTCAACGACGAGACCCGCAACCTCTTCAACGCCAAGTCCATCGAGGGCATGAAGGACGACGCCGTG
>CATKHE010000021.1 GCA_949747935.1 uncultured Eubacteriales bacterium | reverse complement strand
CCGAACTGACTGTCGTAGAGCCGCTGAACTACGTCGTAGACATAGAGCCCGTCCTGGGCCTTGGTGGTGGACTTGATATTCCAGATGATGAGCTTTTTGTTCAGCGCCTGAGCGATGGCCTCGGCCAGCATGGTCTTGCCGGTGCCCGGTTCTCCCTTGATCAGCAGGGGCTTTTGCAGCACCATGGCGATGTTGGCCGCCCGGAGCAGTTCCTCCGAGGCCACATAATTCTGACTGCCTTTGAATTCCCCCATGTTACCGCTCCTCCGTCCTGCGGAGATTCCGCGCCCTCAGCACGGCTGTCCGCCTCTCCGCCGCCGGGGTCAGCTCCAGCTCAGAGCCGGGGCAGACCGTCACATCCTCCCGCAGGGCGGTAAACTCCTCCAGAGTACCGATCACGTCATAGCCAAAGCCCTCCCCCCGGTAATGCATGGGAATCACGACCCTGGGGGCCAGCTCCCTGACCAGAGCGTCCGCCTGAGCCGCGTCAATGGTGTACCAGCCCCCCACGGGGATCAGCAGGGCGGTGAGGCCCTTCAGCCTCTCCTTCTGTTCCGGCGACGGCTCACAGCCCAGGTCCCCCAGATGGGCCAGGCGGCACTGCCCGTCGTCCAGAATATGGACAGCGTTACGCCCGCGGAGGGCGCCCTGCTGGTCGTCGTGCCAGGTCTCGATGGTCTCCACAGTGAAGGGGAGGTTCGTCCCCTTTTCCAAGGTGACGCACTCCACTCCCCCGTGGTCCCGGTGCCCGTGGCTGCACAGCACCCGGTCCGCTCGCTCCCGGAGGGGAAGATAACCCGGAACACTGTCGTCCTGATAGGGATCCAGAACGATAGAGCGCCCCCCGGATTCGATTTTGAAGCAGGAGTGGCCCAGGTAAGTAATTTTCATTGCACATTCCTCCTTATTGTCTTTGCTTCGATTATACTGTATCCGGCGGAAAAATGGAAGACGAAACCCGCCGTCTCTGCAGGCAGAAGGGGAGCTCCATCCGATTTGCCTCCAGCAGCGCCCGGTCCCGGAGGATGACCTCCGCCGGACCGTCGGCCACAATGGTCCCCCGAGACAGCAGGATCACCCGCTGACAGGTATCCAAAATCATATCCAAGTCGTGGGACGCGATCAGCTTGGTTTGGGGGAGGCTGTTGATGGTGCGGATGACGGTGCGGCGGTTCATGGGGTCCAGTGCGGAGGAGGGCTCGTCCATCAGGATCACCTCAGGCTCCATGGCCAGGATCACCGCAATGGCCGCCATCCGCTTCTCCCCGCCGGAAATCTGGTGGTTATAGCGGTGCTTCAGCGGCATCAGGTCCAGCCGCTCCAGCACGCCGTCAACCCGCCTTTGGGTCTCCTCCATATCCAGACCGCTGTTCAGCGGGCCGAAGATCATATCCTCATAGACGGTGGGCATAAACATCTGATTGTCCGAGTCCTGGAGCACAAAGCCGACCTTCCGTCGGATTTGTGGCAGATTTTTCCGCTCCACAGGCAGGCCGTCCACCAAAATGCTCCCCTCAGCCCCCAGCAGACCCACAATCAGTCTCATCAGGGTGGACTTGCCCGCCCCGTTCGCCCCGATCAGCCCCACAGCTTCCCCCTTCTCAACGGCAAAGCTGAGCCCGTTCACCGCAGGCTCGTTCCCACCGTAGGAGTAGAAGACGTCCTTCAATTCCAGCATACCCTCACCTCACAATCAGGCCGCCCAGCCAGACGGCGGCGTTAACGCGCCGGGCCAGGAGAAATGCCGCCGGCCAGAGGACTACGCATGCCGCGTCCCATCCCCGCCAGCGCGGCGGAGCGGCGCAGTAAAATTCCCCGTGGAATCCCCGCAGCTCCATGCTCCGGCAGAGCTCCTCCGCCCGGTCCATGCTGCGCAGCAGAAGCTGTCCCAGAAAGGAGCCCCAGGCGGAGACATGGACCCCTCTGTGTCCCGGCGCGCGCAGGCTGTAGGCCTGGAACATGGCGGAGGCCTCCTCCAGCATCAGTCCCACATAGCGATAGGTCAGAAGCAGCAGAGTGGTTATGATGGCGGGTACATGGACCCGCCTCAGACAGGCGCACAGCCGGTCGACAGGGGTGGTGGCCAGCAGGAGGAAGGATGCCGTCAGGGCGAGGGTCCCCTTCAGCATCAGCGT
>CATKHE010000020.1 GCA_949747935.1 uncultured Eubacteriales bacterium | reverse complement strand
TGACCATCACGGCATCAGAGGATACCTTTGAGGTTTTAGAGAGCGCCTGGAATACCTGCGGCGATTTCAAGCCGGGGGACACCGTCACCCTTCTGCTTACTGCTGACGGCAAGGTGGCCGGTATGGCCACAGCTGGCAAGGCCCGCTCTAACGCCATCGGCTTTGTGGATGACAACAACAAGGTAGAGATATTCTTGCCCAACGGAACTTCCCGCACGATGGGCAGCAGCTTGGCCAGTTCCACTAATCTGGACAGTCAGCTCGTTTCCGTCTCCCTGAATAAAAATGGCATCAATGCCAGCAGGCTGCCCTCCCGCACCGCGCCCGGGGCCCTCGACTTGACCGGGATGACGCTGGGCGGCTATACCGTGTCCGCCGGCGTGCGGCTCTATGAGCAGGTCAGCGGCGGCGCCATGGTGGAGACAAACCGGGGCGAGCTGGGCATGGGTTCCATCCCCGCCAGCCAGATCAGCGGCTATCAGCTGAACAGCTCCGACATCGTGGAGTATATCATTTTGAAGGACATCACCGGAAACGCCTATGAGTATGGGATGATGGTCATGGACCCCCGCGACACGGAGGAGGAGCCCATCACTGGCTGGAAGCTGGAAAACAGAACTCCCATCAAATTTGCCGACTCCGTGGGCTACTCGGGCCGCAGCGGCGACATGGTGGGCGTGGTTAAAGGGAAAAAACAAGGTGACAATAACACCATTTCCGCTATTATCAAGCTCACCGAGGTAAAGAACGTGAAGCAGAGCGACTTCTTTGAGAGCCAGGGCGTGCCCCATATTACCGTCAACGGCCGGACCTACCGGATTGCCGAGGATGTGGAGTGCTGCTATAACCTGAGCGCTAACCGCCGGAACGCAGAGTGGATGCAGGACGGAGACGGCGCACAGCGCCTGTCTGCCATCCGGGCTTACAGCGACAGCTTTACCATCTACGTCGACCCCGTGGGTCAGCAGGTCCGGGTCATCGCCGCCAACTGAACAGAACAAAATCAGGCCCCGGCCGGGGCCTGATTTTTTCACTCATTCGATCCAAAACCTCCAGGGAAAGCTCACCGCCTCCTCGGCGTAGTCGATGCCCACCCGGGGACCGGTGTGGATGCGGCCGGGGTCGGGGGGACAGCCTGGGCGGAGATACAGCCCGCCGGTGGGACGGGTCAGGTCCAGGCCGTTCTGGGCCCGGGTGAGGGACAGCCCCCTGCACAGCTTCCCCGGTCCGTTGAGAAAATTTTTTCGCTGATAAGAAGTCAACTCGTCCATCTTGCGTCCGAAGCGATTTTTTGCTATAATATCTCCGTTTGCGGCTGGGACCGCCCCCCGGATAAGGACAGCGGCGGGCTCACCCTCCTCCTCGGTGACGAAGTTGAGGCAGTGGTACATGCCGTAAATCAAATAGATATAGGCCGTCCCCGGTGGAGCGAAGAGGGTCTCGGTGCGGGGGGTGCGCTTATAGTTGTAGGCGTGACAGGCCTTGTCCATCCGACCGATATAGGCCTCGGTCTCGGTGATCCGGCAGACCAGCTCCGCCCCGTCCTCCGTCACCCGGACGAGCTCCCGCCCCAGCAGGTCCCGGGCTGCGGCGAGGGTGTCGCGGCTGTAAAAATCTCTTGTCAAAATGTCCATGGTACCACCTCCCCTTCTATCCTAACAAATCCCGTTTCAATTTTCAATCTGGAGTTGATAGCATGTCTCCCAAAACCATGCGCCTTCTGGCCAAGCCTATGCTCCTGGCCGCCGCCCTGATCTGGGGTACCTCCTTTTTCATTATGAAGAACGCCCTGGATGTGGTGCCGGTGTTCTTTCTGCTGGCCATCCGGTTTACCGTCGGGGCGGCCCTGCTGGCCCTGGTGTGCGGAAAGCGGTGGAGGGGGTTTACACCGGATTGTCTGTGGCGGGGGGCGGTGATGGGGGGCTTTCTGTTTCTGGCCTATTCCATCCAGACCTTTGGACTGGCCCTGACCACCCCCTCGAAAAACGCCTTTTTGACAGCGGTGTACTGTGTGATCGTCCCCTTTCTCACCTGGGCGGTGATGAAGGCGCGGCCTGACCGGTACAACATCGCCGCCGCCCTGCTGTGCGTGACGGGGGTGGGACTGGTGTCCCTCACCGAGGA
>CATKHE010000019.1 GCA_949747935.1 uncultured Eubacteriales bacterium | reverse complement strand
TTGTGATTGTACGGGAGTTCGGGGTGTCCGGGCTGCGGATGGTGGCCGCCGACAAGGGGAGGGTGATTGCCGCCGGCTGGTCGGGCAAGGTGAAGACCGCAGCCACTATGGTTTGCGTCATTCTGATGCTGCTGCCCCTGCCGGAGATCGTGAGCCAAATCTGCACCGCTGTCATCGTACTGACCACGGTCTACTCCGGAGTGGAATATTTTATGAAAAATGCGGACGTTTTGGCTCAGGCCAAATGAGAAGGAGACACTGATGACAACATCCAACCCAAAGACCCGGCTGAAGGAATTTGTTACCCGCGTGCTGATGATCACGCTGTCCTCCCTCATTGTGGCGGTTAATCTGAAGAGCTTTGTGGCGGCTGGGGATTTGTTTCCCGGCGGCTTTACCGGCATTACCCGGCTGATTCAGCGCTGCGCACTGGAGTTTGGAGGGGTGGAGCTGCCCTTCGGTCCTATCAATCTGGCTCTTAACGCTGTTCCTGCCGCCATCAGCTATAAGCTGGTAGGCAAACGCTTTACCCTCTATTCCTGCCTGACAATCGTACTGACCAGTATTTTTACCGACCTGGTGCCCGCCTTGACCATTACAGAGGACACCCTGCTCATCTGTATTTTCGGCGGCATGATCAACGGGTTTGCCGGCTGCCTGTGCCTGTGGGTGCGGGTGACCAGCGGCGGTACCGACTTCATTGCCATCGCGCTGTCAGAGCGGAAGAATGTGGATGCCTGGAATTATATTCTGTGCGGTAATGTGGTAATGCTGGGGATTGCAGGCTATCTTTTTGGGTGGGACAAGGCGCTGTATTCCATGCTGTTCCAGTATGCTACCACCCAGGTGATTCGGATGCTGGACCCAGACGGACGGCGGGCCACTTTACTGATTATTACCGGGCGGGAGACCGCCGGAGGCGTCTGCGCCCAGATTCAGGACACCAACCATACCGCCACCCTCATTGAGGGTGTAGGGCTGTATAATGGAGACCCCTGCGTAATGATCTACTCTGTGGTGGCCGACAGCGAGGTACGCTCTCTGGCCCGGAAGATCCGCCATTCCGACCCCAAGGCTTTTGTCAACGTCCTGCGCACTGAGCGAGTGGTGGGTAAATTCTACCGAAGACCGAGAGATTAAAAAGAGGCCTCTGCCCTGGACCGGGCGGAGGCCCTTTTGTGCAAATATATGCAAATTGGCAGAGGAGAGGCAACTTTGCGGATATTGACATAAACAGCTAGCGCAGCAACACCTGATCGCTGGATTGATATTCTTTGGCATATCGGCCGGGCGTGACGCCGGTGAGGTTGCCGAAGGTGCGGATAAAATGGGAGTTATCAGAAAAACCGGACAACTCTCCGGCCTGCTGAACGCTGACGCCGTCCTGAAGCAGCTGCCGCGCCTTGAGCACCCGGCTGTAGATGATATATTCCATGACGGAAAAGCCAGTGGCAGCCTTGAAAATGCGGCAGAGATAGTGCTTGCTGATGTAAAACTGCCCGGAAATCTGGTCCAGGCTGAGGGACTCGGTCAGGTTGTCTCGGATATAGTCTAAAATGGGAGAAACCCGCAGAAAATCCTTGTTTTGAACGGATTCTCCCGCAGTGGCCACATTGAGCGTGGGGGCCAGACGGATCAGCAGATTGAGCAGGGCTATGGTCTGGCGCACGTCGCTGCCGAAGGAACCGTCATTTTTGTTGCGCTCCAAGGCCTGGAACAGCTCAATGACCTCTGTCATCTCCTCCCCGTTCAGCTCCGCACGGCGGAACGTGGTGTCACACAGACGGACCAGGTCGGTCTGGGGGGTGGACAGCTGGGTCAGGGCCTTTTTGCTGATGTGAAGCACATACCGGGCGTGGAAGCCCTCGGCCATAGTGCGGTGAAGGGTGTTCTCGCCAATCAGGTACAGAGTGCCCCGGCGCAAAGGGTAGACCTGATCGCTGACAAAAATATTCCCCGGGCTGACCAGAGGAAGCAGCAGCTCACAGTGGTCATGGAAGTGCAGCCGGCTCATGTTCCAGGTCTCGTTATGGTTCAATTGCAGATGAAATTCTACATTAATCATGGGAAAAACCTCCCTTTAAAGAAATAATGCTGCCGAATG
>CATKHE010000018.1 GCA_949747935.1 uncultured Eubacteriales bacterium | reverse complement strand
CTATAATAGCCACTGTTGTTGCGAGTGTAGCTCATCTGGTAGAGCGCCACCTTGCCAAGGTGGAGGTAGCGAGTTCGAGCCTCGTCACTCGCTCCAGAGTAAATATCCACTTTAGATGCCGCAGACCGAGAGTCTGCGGCATTTGTGGTTTTTTAGGGATTTACCTCCTTGAATTTTTACCAGTTAGCCGGGGAACACAGTGGATTTCTCTTTGCTGTTTGCCAATTGCGTTATTGCCGAAGCTCTTAACTTCTATAATAAAGTGTCGATATATTAATCAAGGGTTAAATTTTTCCTGAACAGGTATTGAAAACACTATGTTTTTTGTAAAATCAGCGGACAGGAGGTTATTCTATTGACGGTCACGCAAATGGCGCAAAATCAACAGCGGCAGCGGATTGGTGAAATTTCTCGGGAAGCGCAAGGCCAGCCGCACGTTAATCCTTATGGCACGCCGGGCATGAGCTTGAACGGGGCAGGGGATTATCAGAAAATAATCCCTGTAGACGCAGGCGTGGCGCAGCGAATCAAACAGATTGTGTTTGACCACATGAAAAACGGCTATGGGGTGAGCGACGGAGAGAATATCAGCTGGGTCATCCGGGATTGTACTATGTCTCTGGCCCCGGAGCAGCGGCTCAGCGTGTCGTGGACACTGAATGAGCTGTTTCACAAGGAGGCGGTTCGGCTGGGCGAGTGTGTTCACCGGCAAAACCCCGGCTGGGACTGGGGCAAGCCCTTTGATATAAGCATCCTGGACGGTTATCGACAAGGCTTGGATGTACAGGTATAATGCCGTTGAAGCAAGGTTGTATTCCTGAAATGAGGATAGAAATATTGGACAGTCCGATTTAGCGGTTCAATACTCCTATCCTCATTTAAAACTGTTATTTAAGCGATGGACAATTTGCTGTTTTGGTTGTAAGATTAAAAATGTTCCATTGGGGGATTGCGCACTGGGCGCGGTTTCCTCATAAGTTTTGGGAGGTTGTAGCATGAAACGCAGAGTACTAAGTCTTGTAATCACTCTGGCTCTGTGCCTGAACCTGTGCCCTGTGTGGGTATTGGCTGCTGAGGGAGACAGCGGGCTGTGCCCGCATCACCCGGCGCATACAGACGAGTGTGGATATTTGCCGCCGGTGTTGGGGCAGGAATGTACCCATAACCACGATGACAGCTGTTCTTCAGCGGAAGCGGGCTGCCTTCACAAGCACGACGCAGTCTGCGGCTATGTTCTGGAAAGTCCCGGTGCGCCGTGCGGGTTTGTCTGCCGGATCTGCCCCATTGAGGACTTGATCGGCGAGCTGCCCCACAGCGTTTCAGTACACAACAGCGAGCGGGTCCGAGCCCAGATCGAGGAAATTTACGCCCTGTACGACGAACTGACCGAGGACGAGCGTCAACTCGTGGACCTGTCGCCCTGTGTTTCCCTGTGGGAGCAGGCAGACATGCTGAACGATGCGGCGCAGAACGACAAATATAACTATATATTGTCGGAGAATGAGACATTTACCTCCCCCCACGTGGTGTCGGGCCTCACAATTATCAACACAAAGGAGTTTACCCTGTTTGGAACGGGCTCCAGTGCTATACAGGTCACCGAAAACGGCGATTTAGAACTTATAGGCAAGGTTGACTCGAAGGCGGTCGGTGTGGAGGTTCTGACCGGCGGTACTCTGCGCGTTACGGAGCCTGGAACGGACGTCCACAGTGGGTCATATGCACTGGATATTGCTTCCGGCGTGACTGTGCAGCTCTCCGCTGGCAGGTATTATGGAAAAATTGCCGCTATTCAGGCGGCAGATGATAATTTTTCTGACTTTCTTGCGCCGGGCTGTGCCTATTTTGACGAAAACGGCAGTCCGATCCTGCCCGCGGATATGGCGCTGGCAAGGACGGTTGTAGTAGGCGAGTGTACCGACCATGGAGGCAAAAGCTACGCACATACCCCCGGCACCACAGAGCACACCTGGACCTGTCCGGCCTGCGGGACGGAGGATACAGAACCGTGTACCTTCGACTTCGAGGACAAGGACGGGACCTGCGCCT
>CATKHE010000017.1 GCA_949747935.1 uncultured Eubacteriales bacterium | reverse complement strand
GTGCGCAGCTCGTGGGAGACGTTGGCCACAAACTCCCGGCGCATCTCCTCATTTTTGCGCTGCTCGGTGACGTCGTGGAGCACCACCAGGGCGCCTCCCCCCGCCCGGCCCCGGTCAAAGGGGGCCATCAGCAGCTGGAGGTATCGCTCCCGGACCTTCCGCTCCTCCTCCAGATGGTCGTCAGTCTCCAGCACCTGAGACAGGGAGGCGGAGCCGGCGAAGAGCTCCTCATAGGTAGTGTCCGGCCCGATGGACCGCCGCAACAGCCGGGCGGCGGCGGGGTTGGAATGGATCACCTTCCCCTCCCGGGAGAAGGCCACCACGCCGTCGGTCATGTGGAGGAAAAGGGTATCCAGCTTGTTGCGCTCGTTCTCCACCTGGCGCAGGGTGTCCTGAAGCTGACCGGCCATGTCGTTGAAGGTGTCGGTAAGCACGCCGATCTCGTCCTGAGACAGCACCTCGATCTTCCGGGAGAAATCCCGCTCCGCCACCCGGCTGGCCCCCTCGGTCAGCCGCTGAATGGGGGTTACCATGGTCTTGGACAGGAGGAAGGACAACAAAATGGAGATCACCAGTCCGAACACCAGCGCCTCGATAATTAAAACCAGCATCTGGTTGGTCAGGTCGCTGGAAGTGGCCTTGTTATCCAGAATATAAATGACATAACCATCCTCTCCCCGGTGGATGGGGACGGCCAGGTCCATATAATCCAGGGCGAGATTGCTCTCATCCCCCACTTCGCCGGTCTCCAGGCCGGTATTCAGCGCAAAGACCAGATTTTCCGTATACTCCAGCTGCGCCGCCTCCCCGTCAGGAGAGACCAGAGGCACGCCGTTTTCGTCCAGAATGTACAGCTTGCGGTTGCGGTTGTCCACCCCCAGCTCACCGGCATAGGCGCTCAGAACCCTGGACAGCTCTTCCGCTCCGCTTTCCTCCTCCTGGGCCGGGGTGGTCAGGTCGTGATAAAACAGAGGGTCCCGGAACATGTCGGACATCTGGCTGTAGAAGTCTTCCAGATAGAAGGCGGTCACTGAGTTGACCAGAAACGCCCCCACTACCATCATCAGCGACAGAATCAGCAGCACCATGATCATCACCAGCTTCATGTGTAGGCTGCGCAGCATGGGCGGGACCTCCTCTCTGTTTCGTTGGTGCGCCTAAAAGCCTCCTTTGGCAAAGGAGGTGGCGCGGCCCGAAGGGCCGTGACGGAGGATTGTAGTTTGCCCCAGGCGAACTGTGCGAAGCAAACGAGGGTTGTGTAAATCTTGTTTACTTCGTACATTTTGTTGCGCAAAATACAATCCCCACCCGGCTCCGCCGGGAGCCCCTTTGCCAAAGGGGCCTTTTCCGCCTGCGGGCGGGACGGGGGTCATTGGCGCTCTCTCACGCCTGAGCGTCCCACCAGATAGTCCAGGCTGACATCGAAAAAATCGGCAATGGCGACCAGGCCGGGGAACTCCGGATAACGGGTTGCATACTCATAACACTGGTAGGAGCTCATGGCAAGACCAAGCTGTTCAGCCATTTCTCGCTGCTTTAAGCCGCGCTCATTGCGCAGCATTTTTAAGCGTTCACAAAATTTTGCCATAATTCCTCCTAAAAGGGTTGAGACATGCTTTAAGCCGGTATATAATAGTACACGCTTAAAGCATATATTATAAGGAGTAGTAAAAAAATGCAAGGCTTATTTGCAGAGCTGCTTTGGAAAAATGTTGAGATAGACGAAGCGGCGGACCGTCTGCGGAAAACCCTGCCTGGTTTTTCCGAGGCCGAACAGGCATACAGCGACCTGGCGAAGCAGGTCCGGGCCGCCGCCGGGCCTGAGCTGTACGACCAATATTTCACCCAGCTCATGCGCTACAGCGAATATGAGATCCAGTCCTATTACTCCCTGGGCCTCGGCCTGCGTGGGGAGATGGCCCGGGCGCTGAATTTGTAGGGCGCGACGACCCTGGCGCGCCG
>CATKHE010000016.1 GCA_949747935.1 uncultured Eubacteriales bacterium | reverse complement strand
TAGCCCTCCTTGCCGCCGCTGTACTGGATATGATACCAGCCGTTTTCCTCGTCCAGGATGGTGACCTTGTCGCCGTTTTCCAGCTTGTCCACCCGGTCGTGGTTCGTGCCCGGGCCGGAGCGGACCCGCAGGCCGCCGGTACCGGCGCCGGTCACGGTGCCGCTGGAATCGGGTTCGACGGGGGCGTCGGCAGTGGAGACGTACTCCTTGGAGACATAGCCCTCCTGGTCGCCGCTGTAGCGGATATGATACCAGCCGTTTTCCTCCCCCAGAACGGTGACCTGTTCGCCGTTGCGGAGCGTGCCCACCTTGGTGTTGCCTGTGCCGGGGCCGGAGCGGACATTCAGGCCATTGCCCGCGTTGACCACCGTGCCGGGGACACTTGTGTCAGCGGGGGGCGGCTCCACCGGCGGATTGTCGTCGGGGACCTGGGGCTCGCTCACGTCGGGGCCGCCGGGCTGAACGCCGGAGCCGCTCGGGTCGGTATTGCTCTGACTGGTGGAGGAGGAGCCCGGCTCAGGGGGCTTCTTTCCGCCGCCGAAGATGGGCGCTCCAAGGAAGCGGAACACAATAAACATCGCGCTGACAATCAGGATCAGGGAGACCACCAGGCCCGCGACCTGGATGGGGTTGACGGGCTGTCCGTAGCCTCCCCCCCTGGTATTGGAAACCCGCTTGCCGGCAGAGCCGCCCCGGCCGGGGCGCTCGTCGCAGAAGGGGCAGCGCTTATAGGTGATGGAATAGTCCTCCCCGCAGTTCTCACACCGGATCACATCGCCGCGCCGGGGAGGGGCCTTCCGCCGCTCCCGTGGAGCGGAGGTCCGGCGCTCGCTTTCCTCTCTGGGGGACTGGCGGCGCTCGCCATCTTCCCGGTAGGAGGTCTGCCGGTGTTCGCCGGTCCGGCGGGGTGGGTTCTGTCTGTCTGCCATGATCGCTCTCCAATCTCAGATATAAATTCGTTAGCTTCTCTATTTTACAGGGATTTTCTCCTCCCGTCAACGGTGAAAGAGCGAAGTAACAAAATTTTCATAATTTTATGTCAATCTGCCGGGGCGGCTTGACCTGGGCGTACCTTTTTACTATAATGGGAACACGAAAAGGAGGGCGTCCGCCATGAGTGCCATTATGACAGCCAGCGAAGTCCACAAGCAATATAACGAAGTGATGACCGCGTTCCGGAAGCTGATCCCCGATCCCTCACTGCGCATGGCCTTCAGCACTCAGGTGGATGGATATATGCGTCAGTATGTTTTGGGGGTGTGGCAGGCGGACAGCGCCAGCTCCATCTCCCCCAGGCACGTGGAATTTTACAACGCCATCTATTCCTCCGGCCGTCAGGCTCCCTCCGCCCTGTATTGGGAGGTAGCCTCCGGGGTGGCCAACTTCGACCTGTTCCAGCCTCCTGCCTTTTTTGAGGACCTGCGGCGGTACGACCGCCTGAAGGGCACCGCCCTGGCCCGGCGGTTTGCCGACCAGCTCACCCTCCTCCTGCTCCTCTTTGCCGCGGTGGACGGGGTGGTCAGCGAGAGCGAGGCGGGCTTTGTCAACGCCTGCAACGACGTGCTTCTGGGGCTGTGCGACAGGGACGGCCTGCGCGCCGACCGTCCCAACCTCCGGGCGGACGAGTTTATCGCCCCCAGGCCGGGTCAGAGCGCCGCTCCTGCCGTCAAAAAAGAGGCCGCCCCGGCAAAGAAGGAGGGGGAGGAGCCGCCCAAGGAGCCCGAGCCCACCCTGGAGGAGCTGCTGGCTGAGCTGGACGGGCTGTGCGGCCTGGACAAGGTAAAAAAGGACGTGAAGAGCCTCATCAACCTGGTGAAGGTGCGCAAGCTGCGGGAGGAGGCCGGCCTGCCCGTGCCTCCCATGTCCCTCCATCTGGTGTTTATGGGTAACCCGGGCACCGGCAAGACTACCGTTGCCCGTCTGCTGGCCAAAATTTACCACGCCGT
>CATKHE010000015.1 GCA_949747935.1 uncultured Eubacteriales bacterium | reverse complement strand
TCCCCTGCTAAGGGAGTAGGCGGGTAAAACCGTGCGGGGGTTCGAATCCCCCCTTCTGCGCCATGTCGGGGCAAGCGTCGCTTGCTCCGGCTTTTTTAAGAGCCGGAGCGCATTTAACTGACATATTCTGTTAGACTGTTAGACAGAAGGAGCAGACAAGTATGGACGTGAAGTTTGATCTCAAGGAAAAGGTTGAGGAGCTGGCGGTAAAGCTCCAGAAGGACCCTGACCTGTTGAAGAGCTTTCAGACCGACCCCGTCAAAACCCTGGAGAGGCTGACCGGCATTGACCTGCCTGATGACCAGCTCAAGCCACTGGTGGCCGGGATCAAGACCAAACTGGCCGCCACCGACATCGGCGGGGCTCTGGACGGGTTGAAAAAGCTGTTTTAATGCCATATTCTCCCCTAAAAGCACCTCTCAGAGGTGCTTTTTTATAACATTTCGAAGGAGGGCGCGTCTGTGGACCTGTGCGACATCCACCAAATCAAAGCCCTGCTGGGGCGGCACGGCTTCCGGTTCTCCAAATCCATGGGGCAGAATTTCCTCATTGCCGACTGGGTGCCCCGGGAAATTGCCAAAGCCTCCGGGGCCCACAGAGACGCAGGGGTGCTGGAAATCGGCCCCGGTATTGGCTGTCTCACCCAGGAGCTGGCCGGGCGGGCGGGCAAGGTGGTCAGCGTGGAGCTGGACCGGTCGCTGCTGCCCATCCTGAAAGAGACTCTGGCTGGGCGGGACAATGTAGAGATCGTCTCAGGTGATATCCTGAAGCTGGATATCCGCCAGATGACACTGAAAATGCCCTGGCTTTCCGGGTTTGCTGCCTGCGCCAACCTGCCCTACAACATCACCACCCCGGCCATCACCGCCCTGATTGAGGCCAAATGCTTTTTTGCCATCACGGTGATGATCCAGAAGGAGGTAGCCCAGCGCATCTGCGCCCGGCCGGGGAGCAAGGACTACGGGGCTTTTTCTATCTACTGTCAGTATTATACCGCTCCGGAATTACTCTTTGAAGTGCCACCGGACTGCTTTATTCCCGCCCCCAAGGTGACATCGGCGGTGGTGCAGCTGGTTCCCCGTCCCGCCCCGGCAGAGGTGGACGACCCGGACCACTTTTTCCGGGTGGTAAAGGCCGCCTTCGCCCTGCGGCGCAAAACCCTGGTCAACAGCCTGCTGGCCAGTCTGAGCGGGCAGCTCTCCAGAGAGGAGATTTCCATGGCTGTCGAGCAGTGCGGATTGCCACCTGACGTCCGGGGAGAGCGGCTGTCCATTCCCCAATTTGCCCAACTGTCCCGCGCTCTGCGGGGGTTGGTTTGACCCTTTTGCCCATTTCAGTCATTTCCATCCACTTTCTCTTGCCAATCCCTGAAAAATGGGGTAAAATAAGGCACGATCTGAAATGGATGACCATTTTTACCATTTTATAAGGAGGAACTTATCTATGGAAACCTACGGTCTGGAACAGTACGGCATCACTGGCATCAAGGAAATCATCTACAATCCCACCTTTGAGCAGCTCTTCGAGGCTGAGATGGACCCCACTCTGGAGGGCTTTGAAAAGGGCCAGATGACCGAGCTGGGCGCCGTCAACGTGATGACCGGCATCTATACCGGCCGCTCCCCCAAGGACAAGTTCATCGTGATGGACGAGAACTCCAAGGACACCGTGTGGTGGACCTCTGACGAGTTCAAGAACGACAACAAGCCCGCCTCCATCGAGGCCTGGAACGCCTGCAAGGAGCTGGCCATCAAGGAGTTGTCCGGCAAGAAGCTCTATGTGATGGACGTGTTCTGCGGCACCAACAAGGACACCCGCATGGCCATCCGCTTCATCATGGAGGTGGCATGGCAGGCTCACTTTGTCAAGAAT
>CATKHE010000014.1 GCA_949747935.1 uncultured Eubacteriales bacterium | reverse complement strand
TTTGGTAGACCTACTAGAAACTTCCAGTTCCTCCAACCCGCTGTCCCCCAGGGCCTTGACGCCACAATTTGGTAGACATTTGGTAGACTGGGAGGAAATCCCAGATAAAAAGGGCATAAAAACGGGCCGCCCATTCGGGCGGCCCCGGCAAAGTCACTGGTATAAAAATCCCAGCCTTTTCAGCACTCTGCGGACCCGGTCCGCGGCATCCCGCCCGGGGCAGGACAGGGTGTGCAGGTGGATTCCCTCGGTGAGCTGGGAGAGGGGGACGGCGGTCTCCTGATGGCAGCGAGCCACAAACTGGGCCACCTCATAGCGGTTGGAAAGCCGCAGAGGGCCGGTCAGCTGGCCGTAAATGGGGTGCTCCACAACAACGTCCAGCACGGTACAGCCCTGGTCCACCACGGCGTTGAGCTCCTCCTCCATCTGATCCTCCCGGTGGCGGCAGGCAACCGTGCAAATTACCCCCGCGGGCAGCTTGGGCAGGAGGTACCCTCTTGGGGTTGCGGTGATTTCAAGTCCGCCGGCCCGGAGGAGCGCCACATCACCCACAATAATCTGTCTGCTCACTGACAGCTCCCGGGCCAGCACAGCTGCGCTCAGCGGTCCCTCGCTGTCCGCCAGGCGGCGGGCTATGATCTGTCTGCGCTGCTGGGCGTCCATTGGCCTCTCCCCTTCTAAACCTGCCCCGATTGTGGAAAATCGACGTTTTCCGGAACTGAATACCTCTGTTTTTGTTCAGTATACCACAGGAACTCCGGGTCGGCAAGATTGACTTTAGGCGGCGTCTGTCTTAAAATAGAAAGGGGATTAAAACCCAACTCAGGAATGAAAAAGGAGTGTTTTACATGAGAAAGTGGAGACGTACATTAGCAGCGGTCATGGCCGCCGCCGTGCTGGCAGCCCTGTCGGGTTGCCAAAGCACCACAAAGGACGCCACAATCTATGTCAAGGGCGAACTGGACGCCACCTATCTGGGGACCTATGACAAGGACTATATTGACGTGGTAAAGGACATGACCGAGGCAGACGCCAAGGAAAAATACGAGAACAACGTGGAATGGGAAGCGGAAATCCTTGTGGATTACCTGATGAACGCCCTGCTGGTGGAATCCCCCACCGACGCGGTCTACGACCGAGCCGAGGAGGTCGTGGCAAAGATCTACTCCAACGCCAAGTATACCGTAGCTGACGCAGAGAAGCTGAAAAGCGGCGACATTGCCGTGGAGGTCACTATCTCCCCCATCGAGGTCATTCCTAATCTAACCGCCGACTTCGCCGAGGAGGCCTGGTACAGCGTGCTGGAGGACAACGGTATCACCACCGAGGAGCAGATGAGCGCCCTCAGCGACGAGGAATACGAGACTCTGGATGAGCAGTTCGCCTTGGCCCTGCTGGATGAGCTGGACAGTCTGGCCGGCAAGGTAGAGTATGGAGAGGACCAGGTGGTCATGCTCCAGATGAAAAAAGACAGCGACGGCTATTACAGCCTGGTGGAGTCCGGCTGGCAGAAGCTGGACGAGATTATGATCGACTATTACGGCTCCTATGCAAACTAATTTTCCGCCTCCCAAACCGGGAGGCGGTTTTTTGACGGAGGCAGAAACCTTTGACAAGCGAAGGATTGAGCAAGTCTTTGGACAGCCGGACAGCATATCCGGCTGTCTCAAATTTGCTCCAAAGCCCGCCCTCAAAACGCCCCCCGCTCTTACCGGGAAAATTTGAGGAAACCCATTGACAACCGGCTAAAAATGTGGTAATATCCAAAGGCTGATGTGAGAGGAACACCATCCATGCGGGTGTAGTTCAATGGTAGAATCCCAGCCTTCCAAGCTGGTCGCGTGGG
>CATKHE010000013.1 GCA_949747935.1 uncultured Eubacteriales bacterium | reverse complement strand
GTGGGACAACCGTTACCGCTATGTGGACGAGTTCCGCCGCATGGGGGCCCACATCCAGGTGGACGGCAAGGTGGCCGTCATCGAGGGGGTGGACCACCTCACCGGAGCTCCCGTCCACGCCTGCGACCTGCGGGCCGGAGCCGCTATGATTATCGCCGGCCTGGCCGCCCAGGGCGTCACCGAGATTGACGGTATCCACCATATCGAGCGTGGCTACGAGACCATCGTGGAAAAGCTGGCCGCTGTGGGGGCCGATATCCAGATCATCAGCACTCCGGACGAGGATAATCAGACGCAGGTGGGATGATAATGCATGTAGGGGCCAACACCCTGATGGCCCGATGTTTCGATTTTTCACAAGCAATAAGGCGGCGCGCCGAGGTCGTTGCGCCCTGCATAAAATTTCCCAGGGTCTGGCAAGGATGTCGGACCCTGGCCCGTTTTCATGAGGAGCGATATTTTGTTCACCTTTACCACCCTTGCAAGCGGTTCGCTGGGCAACGCCGCTCTGGTTTCCTGTGGAGACACCCACATCCTGCTGGACGCCGGCGTCTCCGCCAAGCGCATCACCGCCGGGCTGGCGGCCCTGGGGGTCACGCCCTATCAGTTGACTGCCATCCTGCTCACCCACGAGCACAGTGACCACGTGTCTGGCCTGCGGGTGCTGTCCAAAAAGGCGGGGGCCCCCATCTACGCCACCCGTCCCACCCTTTGGGAGTGGTATAAGCGGAACCGGTGCGACGAGGTAAAGGCACTGTTCCGGCCCCAGGAGGCGGGAACGGGGGTACAGATCGGCTCGCTGTGGGTGGAGTCCTTCCCCACCCCCCACGATGCGGCGGGCAGTGTGGGCTGGTCCGTCGCCGGGGAGGGGGTCCGCATGGTGCTGTGTACCGACCTGGGCTATGTCACCGATGAGGTCCGCCGGGCGGTGGAGGGCTGCGGCCTGCTGGTGTGCGAGACCAACCACGACGTGGACTGGGTCAAATCGGGCCCCTACTCCTACTACTTAAAGCAGCGCATTTTAGGGGACTACGGCCACCTGTCCAACGAGGCGGGGGCCGAGCTGGCCGCCTTCGCGGTGGAATCCGGAACGAAAACCGTCATTCTGGCCCACCTGTCCCAGACCAACAACACCCCCGCCCGGGCCTATGAGGCGGTGGCCCTGCGGTTACTGGCCATGGACTGCGACCCGGAGCGGGACGTCTCCCTGTCCGTCGCCCCCGCCGGCGGCCTGGGACCGACCTTCACCCTGGGAAGGGAGGCGGCGGTGTGCTGAGCGTCTATCTCATCTGCGTAGGCAAGCTGAAGGAGAAATTCTACAAGGACGCCTGCGCCGAGTATATCAAGCGGCTGTCCCCCTATTGCAGGCTGACGCTGGTGGAGATTCCCGAGGCCAAGCTGTCCAAGGACCCCACCCTGGGGGAGATCACCAACGCCTTGAACAAAGAGGGGGACACCATCCGGGCCAAAATCCCTCCCGGCTCCCGGGTGTGCGCGCTGTGTATTGAGGGGCGGCTGCGCTCCAGCGAGGAGCTCCCCCAGATGTTCCCCGTCCCCGGGGTCAGCCGGGAGAAGCACATGGTCTTTCTCATCGGGGGCAGCTAC
>CATKHE010000012.1 GCA_949747935.1 uncultured Eubacteriales bacterium | reverse complement strand
GATACCTCATTGGCCCCCGACTGCTTGGACACCTGGAGCACCACACAGGCCGAGCCGTCGGTTTTGGCGATGGCCTCCGGGTCCTCGGTCTCCAGGGTCACGTTGGCCACCTCGGACAGGCGGACGGTCCCCCCGGTCTGGAGGGGGATAATGACATTGGCCACGTCCTCCACTGTCTGGAGCTTGGCGTCGGTGGTGACGGTGAGGGTCTGAGAACCGTTGTGCATGTCGCCCCCGGGGAAGAGGAGGTTCTCCGCCGTAAGGATCTGAGCGATGTAGGAGTTGGACAGGCCGAAGCCGGAGGCCCGGGTGGGGTCCACCTCCACGGCGATCTGCTGGGTGACGCCGCCCGAGACGGTGACCTGGGCCACCCCCTTGATGCGCTCCAGGGCGGGAGCCACCGTGTCCTCGGCCAGGGCCTGGAGATCGGCCAGGTCGTCCCCCTGGAGGGCGATCATGGCAGAGGGCATCAGGTCGCCGATGTTGATATTGATGATGATGGGATCCATAGCCCCGTCGGGGAGAGACAGCCGGTCAAACTGCTCCCGCAGCTTGGTGGCGGCGATGTCCAGGTTGGTACCCTCCACATAGGTGATCTGTACCTGGCTCACCCCGTCGGAGGAGGTGGACTGCACTCCGTCCACCCCGGACACCGACATGATAGCCGATTCCAGGGGGCGGGTGACCAGTTCCTCCATGTCAGAGGGGGTGGCCCCGTTGAAATAGCACATGACTATGGCGGCGGGGGCCTCCATATCCGGGAGGAGGGCCAGCTGCAGACGGGTGGTGAAGACCACGCCGAAGATGGAGATCATAATGACCGCCATCAGGGTGGTAACCTTGTGCTTGATACAGAATTTGGCGATATTGTTCACCGGCCTCAGCCCTCCCCGGATACAATCCGCACAGCGTCGCCGTCGGAGAGATAGGCCTGGCCCACCGTCACCAGCAGGTCGCCGGCCGCCAGGCCGGAGGTGACCTCGGTGACGCCGCTTCCCGTCAGACCGGTGCCGATCTCCACATAGCGGGCCGCGCCGTCCTCCGCTACAAAGACATACTGCACCCCGTTGCTGGTGAGGATGGCCTCGGTGGGAATGACGATGGCGTTGGAGGAGGTGTCGGTGCGGAAGGACACGTCGGCAAACATGCCGGACAGCAGGCCCTCCACATCCTCGTCAATGGAAATAGTGACGTTATACAGCTTGGTCTGCATGTTGGCGCTGCGCTCCAGCTTCTTGATGGTTCCCACCAGCTGGGCATTCAGGGCGCTGATGGACACGTCCACTTCGTCCCCTTGAGACAGCTTGGGTACCAGAGCCTCGGAGACCGAAACAGAGATCTCCAGCCGGTCGGCCCCATCGATGACGGCCACGGGCATAGAGGGGGTGACATAGCTGCTCTCCGCCGCGTTCAGCGAGAGGATGGTGCCCGAGACAGGGGCCACCACGTTGCCCTGACTGTCCACATTCTCCAGCACGGCGGACAGCTGCTCCACGTTGGACTTGTAGCTCTGCATCCCTGCCTCCAGCTGGGACAGGGTGGCGGTCTTCTGGGCCCGGGCGGTGTCCAGAGACAGCTCCGCCTG
>CATKHE010000011.1 GCA_949747935.1 uncultured Eubacteriales bacterium | reverse complement strand
GGGGAGTGCTTTGACAAGGTGGCCCGGGTGCTGGGCATCGGCTACCCCGGGGGCGCCCCCATGGACCGGCTGGCCGCCGGAGGGGACGGCGGCCGCTATGAGCTGCCCCGGGCCCACGTCCAGGGCGCGGAGCTGGACATGTCCTTCTCCGGCCTGAAAACCGCCAGCCTGAACCTGATCCACAACAGCGCGCAGAAGGGAGAGGCCCTGGACCTGCCCGCCTTCGCCGCCAGCTTCGGAAAGGCGGTGAGCGACAGCCTGGTCCCCCGGGCAATGGCCGCCGCCAAGCAGACCGGTTACGGCAAGATTGCTGTGGCGGGAGGGGGGGCCGCCAACAGCCGTATCCGGGCTGACCTGCGAGCTGCCTGCGCCGCCAGCGGGGACGCGCTGTTTCTCCCCGAGCTGAAATACTGCGGGGACAACGCCGCCATGATCGGCTGTCAGGGTTTTTATGAGCTCCGGGCGGGACACACCGCCGGGTGGGATCTGAACGCCTACGCCACACGGGACATTTCTCTGGGATAACTGGGATAAATTTATTATGTTACCTTCGCGGTTTGGAAAGATCCTCTTTTTCTTCCGGTTTTCATTTCAGCCCCTGAAATTCCCCCTGTCCCATCCCATCTTTTTTAAAGATACTGTGGACAAAGATGTGGAAAATGTGCAAAACTTTTTGACAGCTCTTTTATAGTTCATCGTTATGTAAATCTCGCTATCCTGCGTTGCGGAATTCTTTTGGGAAAAAACGAATTTTCCCTTGACAGCGGCGTTTTTCGGTGCTATAATTCAACTCGTACAATAAAGCAGGTACGGTTCCCCGTCCTCACCCCAGGCCTGAGCTGAAGGGTCAACATGGAATTTACAGTGCCGGGTCTTTCGGTGTTGTTTTGCTGTGATGTGGGGGCCGTTCTGGCAGCCCGCATTTTATTTTGTCTGGAGGTGCTTTCCCATCGCTAACACAGGTCATCAAACCAATGAAGAGATTCGCGACAAAGAGGTCCGACTGATCTCCGAGTCCGGCGAACAGCTGGGCATCATGTCCTCTCAGGAGGCCCTGCGCCTGGCAGAGGAGCGCAATTTGGATCTGGTCAAGATCTCCCCCACTGCCGTGCCCCCGGTGTGCAAGCTCATGGACTACGGTAAGTATCGGTTCGAGCAGACCAAGCGCGAGAAGGAAGCCCGTAAGAATCAGCGAGTGGTGGAGATCAAGGAGATCCGCATGTCTCCCAGCATCGACGTGAACGACTTCAACGTGAAGCTGCGCAACGCCCAGAAATTCCTGGCTGAGGGCAACCGGTGCAAGGTCACCGTCCGTTTCCGCGGGCGGGAGATGGCCCACACCAATATCGGTCAGGACCTGCTGCTCAAGTTCGCTGAGGAGTGCGGCGAGATCGCAGTGATGGACAAGTCCCCCAAGCTGGAGGGACGGCATATGTCCATTTTCCTGTCACCCAAGCCTGTCAAGGACAAAAAGTAAGTACGAGTAAAGGAGCTTAAACTGTTATGGCGAACAAAATTAAGATTAAGACGCACAGCGGCGCCAAAAAGCGTTTCTCCCTG
>CATKHE010000010.1 GCA_949747935.1 uncultured Eubacteriales bacterium | reverse complement strand
CGCACCAACACCGCCCGTCTGCTGAAGCACCGGCGGATGATTCTGGAGCTGATGCTGGCCTCCCACAACTGCTCCTGCACCACCTGCGAGAAGAGCGGCGACTGCCACCTCCAGGCTCTGGCCGTCCAGTTCGGCATTCATCACGTCCGCTTCGGCGACAGCCGGGAGGAGAAGTCGCTTGACTTCTCCAGCCCCGCCGTCATCCGGGACCCCAGCAAGTGCATCCTGTGCGGCGACTGTGTCCGGGTGTGCAGCGAGAACATCGGCATGCACATCATCGACTTTGCCCATCGGGGCTATAGCATGACCGTCTCCCCCGCCTTCGACCGCACCCTGGACCAAACCCACTGCATCAGCTGCGGTCAGTGCTCCGCCGTCTGCCCCACTGGGGCTATCACCGTAAAAAATGAGATCGGCGACGCCTGGCGGGCCATTCACAACCCCAAAAAGCGGGTGGTGGTACAGATCGCCCCCGCTGTCCGGGTGGCAGTGGGCGAGGCTTTCGGCCTGGCCCCCGGTCAGAACGCCCTGGACCAGTTGGTCACCGCTTTGAAGCTGATGGGGGTGGACGAGGTCTACGACACCACCTTCGGCGCCGACTTCACCACCATCGAGGAGGGTACCGAGTTCCTCCAGCGGCTGGAGCGGGGCGGGCCCTTCCCCATGTTCACCTCCTGCTGCCCCGCCTGGGTGAAGTACCTGGAAAATGAAAACCCCAAGTATTTGAAGCACATTTCCACCTGTAAGTCCCCCATGCAGATGTTTGCCTCCATCCTGAAGGACAAATACGCCGCGAAGGACCAGCAGGACGGCCGGACCACCTATCACATCGCCATCATGCCCTGTACCGCCAAGAAGATGGAGGCCGCCCGGCCCGAGTTCCTCCAGCCGGACGGCGCCCCGGCGGTGGATCTGGTGCTCACCACCAAGGAAATTGTGAAAATGATCCAGGAGTCGGGCATCCAACTGACCAAGCTGGAGTACGAGTCCCCCGACCTGCCCTTCGGCCTGGGCTCCGGCGCAGGCACCATCTACGGCACCACCGGCGGCGTGGCCGAGGCGGTGGTCCGGTTCTGCCTGCCGGACAAGTCCAAAAACGTGTTGCGGGAGCTGAAATTCTCCCCCCTCCGGGGCAACCGGGCCATCCGGGTGGCCGTCATCAGGGTGGGGGACCGGGACGTCCATCTGGCCATCGTCCATGGCTTGGCCAACGCCCAGCGGCTGCTCCGTGAGATCGAGGCGGGCAACGCCTACTTCGACCTGGTGGAGGTCATGACCTGTCAGGGCGGCTGCGTGGGCGGCGCGGGCCAGCCTCACGGCATGAAGCAGGACAAGGAGGACCGGGCCGAGGGTCTGTACTCCCTGGACCGCTCCGCTCCCTTCAAGCGGGCCGAGCGCAACCCGGTGGTCAGCGGCTTCCTCCAGAGCTACTCCGAAGAGCACCGCCACCAGCTGCTCCATGTGGATTATGTGAAGGAATAGGAACCAATCTCCCGGCCGGCTCCCCAGAGAGGGGAGCCGG
>CATKHE010000009.1 GCA_949747935.1 uncultured Eubacteriales bacterium | reverse complement strand
GATCGAAGCGGAAGGCGTCGATGCGGTAGGTGGTCACCCAGTAGCGCAGGCAGTCCAGGATCATCTGCCGGACGATGGGGGGGTTGCAGTTCATGGTGTTGCCGCAGCCGGAGAAGTTGTAGTACTGTCCGTCGGGGGTAAGCAGATAGTAGATGTTGTTGTCAAAGCCCTTGAAGGAGAAGAAGGGGCCCTTTTCGTTGCCCTCGGCAGTGTGGTTGAAGACCACGTCCAGATAGACCTCGATGCCCCGTTCGTTGCAGGCCCGGATCAGCCGCTTGAGCTCGTTGCCCTCCCGGTTGTACTCGGTGGAGGCGGTATAGCTGGTATTGGGGGCGAAAAAGCTGACGGTGCTGTAGCCCCAGTAGTTGTAGAGAGTGTTTCCCTCCACCTCCCGGTAGTCCTGCATCTCGTCGAACTCGAAAATGGGCATCAGTTCAATGGCGTTGACGCCCAGCTCCTCCAGATAGTCCAGCTTCTCCATAATGCCGGCGAAGGTCCCCGGGTGCGCCACCCCGGAGGAGGAATCTCTGGTGAAGCCCCGGACATGGAGCTCATAGATCACCAGGTCCTCCATGGGGATCAGGGGCTGGGGCATATTTCCCCAGTCGAAGTCGTCCTTCACCACCCGGGCCTTGTAGTGCTGGCCCCGGGGGGAGGAGTCCCCCCACTGGCTCTGGCCCGTCACCGCCTTGGCGTAGGGGTCCAGCAGATAGCGGGTCTTGTCAAAAATCAGGCCCTTCCTGGGATCGTAGGGGCCGTCCACCCGGTAGGCGTACTCAAACTCCTCAATATCCAGCTTGAAGACGATCATGGAGTACACATTACCGATTCGGTAGTGCTGTGGGAAGGGAAGGACAGCGAAGGGTTCGTCCTGCTCCCGGTGGAAGAGGAGCAGCTCGATGGAGCTGGCCCCGTGGGAATGGACGGTGAAGTTCACCCCGCCAGGGATGGCGGTGGCCCCGTTGATCTCATAGAAGCCGGGCCGGACCTCAAAGCCGGCGATGCGGTCCAGGGGAACCAGATGGATGGAACGGGGCAGACCCAGCTGAACAGCCGCCTCAGCCTGGACGGGAACGCGGGGGTTTTGTAACATGGTTCAATTCCTCCTCCACATGCGGATGAATGCCCGACGGCGGCTCCCCGCCGCAGGCACGGCACGGCGGGCCGCCGCGGGAAGCGTCGAGGGCAAGCGAACGACGCTCTTTAGAGCGCCTCAAAGGAAACAGACTTCGAGACGACGCGGGCACATCGGGGGCAGAGGGTGGGGTGCTGGGAGTCAGCGCCCACGGTGGGCAGGACCTTCCAGCACCGCTCGCACTTCTGACCGGCGGCGGGCTCCACGTCCACCTTCAGGACGTTCATATCGCTCTTTTGCACCTCCACCTGGGAGACGATGAGGATATCAGCCAGCGTGTCCGCGTCCATCCCGTCCAGGGCGGTCTCAAAGGCGGGGACGGTGAGCACGATCTTCGCCTCCAGGCTCTTGCCGATCTCCTTCTTGTTCCGGGCG
>CATKHE010000008.1 GCA_949747935.1 uncultured Eubacteriales bacterium | reverse complement strand
GGGCCACGAAGCGGCCCTCGCCGTGGGAGATGGGGATGGTGTGCTCGTCGCCTACCCGGCACTTGAGCATCCAGGGGGAATTTACACTGGCCACCCGGGTGGTGACATACCGGCTCTGATGGCGGCCGATGAGGTTGTAGGTCAGGGTGGGGCAGTTCTCATCCATAGGCCGGATCTCGCCGAAGGGGACCAGCCCCAGCTTCACCAGAGCCTGGAAGCCGTTGCAGATGCCCAGCATCAGGCCGTCCCGGTTTTTCAGCAGGTCCATGATGGCGTCGCTGAGGGCGGGATTGCGCAGGAAGGAGCAGATGAACTTTCCGGAGCCCTCGGGCTCGTCGCCGCCGGAGAAGCCGCCGGGGAGGACCACCATCTGGGCGTTCCGGATAGCCGCCTCCAGGGTCTGGGCGGATTGGGCCAGGAAGTCGGTGGTCAGATTGCGGACTACCACGATCTCAGGGTCGATGCCCGCCTGGATACAGGCCTTGGCGGTGTCGTACTCGCAGTTGGTACCCGGGAAGACGGGAATGACCGCCTTGGGGTGGGCCACCTTATGCTTGCACACGGCAGGGGAGCGCTTGTCCCAGGAAATGGTCTGCACCGTTTCAGAAGTTCCCGCCTGGGTGGGGTAGACCTCCTCCAGCACGTCCTCGTTGAGCCTGAGCAGCTCGTCGATGGGGGCGGAGTCCTTCCCCAGGTCGATGACCGGCTCAGCAGTGGTCACGCCGATTCGTGCCGCTTTGCAATAAACTTTGACGTCCTCCGTCAGCTCCGCCAGGATGGGACAGGGCCATGGCCGGTCCATCCAGAAGCCGGTTTTTTCCTCCTTTTCAGCGGTGAAGCCGATGCGGTTGCCGAAGGACATCTTCATCACGCCCTCGGCGACGCTGTTCTCCACAGCCCAGGCGGCTTTTACTTTCCTGGCTTGGGCCAGCTTGCGGAACTCATTCCAGGAGAAATTGATCTTCCCAGTGGTCTCGCCGCCGAACAGGTATACCGGGTGGCCCGCCTCCTTAAACTCGGGGGAGATTACGTCCGACGCCTTGATGGGGGCGATAGCGAAGGAGATCAACGTGGGCGGCACGTCCTTGTCCAGGAAAGACCCGGACATGGAGTCCTTGCCGCCGATGGCGGCGGCCCCGTAGTCCAGCTGGGCGTCCAGCGCCCCCAGCAGGGCGGCGAAGGGCTTGCCCCAGCGGGCAGGCTCATCCCGGAGCTTCTCAAAGAACTCCTGTAAGGTGAGATAGACCTTCTCCGGGTCCGCGCCGGCGGCCACCAGTTTGGAGATGGAGACCGTCACCGCGTCATAGGACCCGTTGTACGGGTCGGCGGACAGGGCGTCCGGGTCGCAGCCCCAGGCCATGACGCTGGCCTGGTCGGTCTCCTGGCCGGGCAGGACGGGCAGCAGAGCCGCCATGGCCTGAGCGGGGGTGCGCTG
>CATKHE010000007.1 GCA_949747935.1 uncultured Eubacteriales bacterium | reverse complement strand
GCTTGTATTCAGTTCATGGATCACGCCCGACAGGCACAGCGCGTCTAAAGGCATGGAATTTACCCTCCCTCAATGGTCTGAATCACGTCAATTTTTCCAACAATATGTCGGTTAAACTCCATCAAATCTCCGGCGGGGACCCAATACTCCTGATGGTAAGAGCGCCCCACCGTCTGGACCTCATAGCGGGCCAGGAAGCCGTCGTCTACCTCAAAGCGGGTGACGTAGCCCTTAAAGCCGGATGCCTGGTCCTTTGTGTTCCATTTGGAGGCGATTTCCGTGGCGTACTGCTCATTGAGTACGGGATAAAAGATGGGCTGCTCCGGCAGACGGGGCGGAAAAGCGGTGTATTCGCTCTCCCGAATGAGGGCAAGCTCCTGCTCACCGACGGGCCTGTATAGAATCATGACATCTCCTCCATCATCGCAGAAAACAGTTCATTCAGCCGCTCCGTCCGCCCCTGGAGGTACAGCCAGCCGAACAGGGCCTCCAGACCGGTGGCGGTCTGGTATTGGGCCCGGCTGGCAGCCTTGGGGACGGAGTGGGGGGCGGTGTTCCGACCCCGGCGGAAAACGTCGGCCTCCGCCTCGGTGAGGACGGGCTGTATCTTCTCAAACCGCTCCGCCTGAGCGGGGGCGGCCACATACTGCACCGTGGCCCGGTGGAGGTCCTTGGCCTTGGCCTTGCCGTGGAGTACCAGCCAGGAGCGGACCATGACCTCATAGACCCCGTCTCCCAGGTGGGCCAGCCCCAGGGTGGACAGGGAAAGCAGGATGTCATGGTCGATATTCAGGTGGAAGTAGTCGGTCATGGTGGGAACTCCCTTCGGAAATTGGGATGATTTTACCACATTTTTGTGAGAATAGCAAGTAGGGACGCATTATAGGGAGTGATCAAACTACAAGGTTGTCAAACAAATTAGACAAGAAGCCTAGATAGTGTCTACACGAGTCAAGCGCATAAAGCAACCAAATAGCGATACAACGGACATGCGCTGCATCAATAGAGACATCCGAGGTCTTTGCGTAACGAGTCGCAATACCTCTCCAGCGTTTCAGGACAAAAAAGAGGATGTACTTTGATATGACTTGCGTCGATCATGAGCCATTCATAATCCGGTTCATCTATCAGAATTTCCAGCAGCGTCCATTCTTTGTCACTTATGTCGTGTCGGTGATCGGTAGCTTCCATTATATCACATTGACAAGCGTATTCAGCTAAAAACTGGAGCGGCACCGTTCAAGCGGTGCCACTCCCATTGAAAATTGTTATTTCTATTTGGAGCTCTTCTTGCGTTGTCTACACAAAATGGGGCGGTTCATAGCCGGGGGTCGTGTCTTATGCTTCTGTTCCTTCGGCGGCCGCCTTTTCCTTCAGCGCCTTGATGGCGTAGTCCAGGGCGGGGATGGATTTGGCGGTGCAGTACTGCTTCATGTCCTGAAGCTGGCGGATGGCTTCCTTTGTGGTCATATCCTTCAGACGCATAGCGGTCACACTC
>CATKHE010000006.1 GCA_949747935.1 uncultured Eubacteriales bacterium | reverse complement strand
GGAGGTCCACCCGGCGGGCTTGTCAACAATGAGGATGCCGCTAGCCATTGCGCACCTGCTCGATCGCGTCGATGACAGCCTGACGGACCGCGTCCACAGTCCCCTTCATCATCGCCCCCGCCGCCGCCGCGTGGCCGCCGCCCCCCAAAAGGGCGCAGACAGCTGAGGCGTTCAGATCGCCGGGGTCGGTGCGCAGGGAGATCTTCACATGGCCGCCGGCGGTCTCCTTGAGGGTAACGCCGTTCTTGACCCCTTCGATTTGGCCCACGAAAGCAGAGATGTCGTCCATGTCCCGCTCACTGGCCCCCACATCCTCAATCATCTTCCGGGTGAGGAAGACCAGGGCGGTGGTCCCGCTGTCCCGCAGCTCCATGCCGGCGGTGAGCAGGCTCTCCAGCTTCAGTCGCTTAAAGGTCTTGGTTCGGAAATGAAGGCGGTTGACAGGGTAGGGGTCGAAGCCGCTCTCCAACAGCTCGGCGGCGATGCGGTGGACAGCGGCGTCGGTGTTGCTGTACTGGAAGCAGCCGCAGTCGGTGGAGACCGCCACATACAGGGCCTTGCCGATCTCCGGGGTAATTTGAGCGAACTGCTTCACAATTTCATAGATGATCTGCCCGCAGGCGGCCTTGGAGCTGTCCAGACAGGTGGCCTTGGCAAAAAACTCTTGGGAGGGGTGGTGGTCGATGGCCAGGTCAACCTGGTCCAGATAGGCTTTCGCCGGCTCCGGGAAGAGGGAGCGGGCGGCTATATCCACCGATACCACTGTGCTGGGGACAAAGCCCTCGGTCGCGGTCAGCCCCTGGAAATAGGGGGTAAACAGCTCGGTGGCCTCGGGGTTTTCCAGGATATAGGCGGTCCTGCCCGCCTGCCGCAGAGCGCGGCACAGTCCGGCGGCGCAGCCGGTGGTATCCCCGTCGGGGCGGACGTGGGTGAGGATCAGATAGTTGTCATGGGCCTGGAGAAATGCGGCGGCCTGGGCCGTAGTGATGGTGTTCATTCCTCGTCCTCCAAAATGATGTGCTCATTGGCCGGATTGGCCGGCTTGACCACCTCCGGGTCCCGGAGCATCTCCAGGATATGGGCCCCCTTAGCCATAGAGTCATCCCGGCAGAAGGTGAGCTCCGGGGTGTGGCGCAGGTTCAGCGCCCGGCCCAGCTCCCGACGCAGATACCCGGCGGCCGACTTTAAGCCCTTCAGAACCTGATCGCTGTCCTCCTTGTCCAGGACGGAGATATAGACCTTGGCGAATTTCAGGTCGGGGGTGACGTCCACCGCCGTCACCGAAATCATCCCTGTCACCCGGGGGTCCTTTACGGTGGGGATGAGGGCGGCCAGCTCCCGCTGGACCTCCTCGTTGATGCGTCCGATTCGATTGCCTGCCATAATGCTTCTCC
>CATKHE010000005.1 GCA_949747935.1 uncultured Eubacteriales bacterium | reverse complement strand
TTTAAGAACAAGAAGAATACCCCTGACCGTCTTGAGTTGAACAAATACTGCCCCTTCTGCAGGAAGCACACCGTTCACAATGAGACGAAGTGATTGGCGCAAAGCCGAAATGAAAGAAGGGTATCCGAATGGCTGAGAACGAAAAGAAAGTAGAGCAGGCCGTTGAGGCCAAAAAGGACAAAAAGTCCGACAAGAAGTCTGAAAAGAACGCCAAGCCCGGCTTTTTTGCCCGCGTGGGCAAGTGGCTCCGGGATATGAAGAGCGAGCTGCAGAAGGTCCAGTGGCCCACCAAAAAGCAGACCCTCAACAATACCCTGATTGTTATCGTCTGCGTCATCGTGGTGGGGCTGTGCATTGCCCTGTTCGACTTTGTGGCCAACAACGCGATCGGCTTGCTCCTCGGCAGGTGACGCGGATGGCTGACAACGCGAACTGGTATGTGGTCCACACTTATTCCGGCTATGAGAACACAGTGAAGGCCACCATCGAGAAGTATGTTGAAAACCGTAATATGCACGAGCTGATCCACGAGATCAGCATCCCCCTGGAGACTGTCACCGAGATTACCGACAACGGCCCTAAGGACGTGGAGCGCAAGGTGTTCCCCGGCTATGTCCTGGTGAAGATGGTGATGAACGACGAGACCTGGCACGTGGTGCGCAACATCCGGGGTGTTACCGGATTTTTGGGCGAGGGCAACAAGGCTATCCCTCTGACCGACGCCGACGTGGCCGCCCTTGGGGTGGAAAAGCGGGAGGTCGTGGTCAGCTATGAGCTGGGTGACACCGTGCGCATCACCGACGGCGCCTTGGAGTCCTTCCTGGGCACCGTGGACGAGATCGACCTGGACAACAACAAGGTCCGCGTGGTGGTGTCCATGTTTGGACGGGAGACCCCCGTGGAGCTGGAACTGGATCAGGTGGAACCGGCAAACGCATGAGATCCCTGATGTAGGGGCGGCCTGTGGCCGCCCGTATGAGACGGGTTACCATTGCAAGACGCGGGCGGATGATATCCGCCCCTACAGATAATTTTTGTAACCAAGTGGGAGGAGTTAAAAGCTCCGCCAAACGACCACATTTTCAAATGGAGGTGCTCTTTCGTGGCACAGAAAGTAACTGGATACGTAAAACTGCAGATTCCCGCAGGCAAGGCGACTCCCGCCCCCCCGGTGGGTCCCGCCCTGGGCCAGCACGGCGTGAACATCGCCGCCTTTACCAAGGAGTTCAACGAGCGGACCAAGAACGACGTGGGTCTGATTATCCCCGTCATCATCACCGTCTACGCCGACCGCTCCTTCACCTTTATCACCAAGACGCCCCCCGCCCCCGTGCTGATCAAGAAGGCTTGCG
>CATKHE010000004.1 GCA_949747935.1 uncultured Eubacteriales bacterium | reverse complement strand
TAAATGAAATTGGACAATTCATTTGCATTTTGGCCAATGATTTGATTGTTACACCCCACTGGCTGGAGAATTTACTGATCTGTATGAAGTCGGACGAGAGAATCGGGATGGTCAATCCTGTGTGCTCAAACACCTCGAACCTGCAAGGTGTAGAATTATTTTTCGCAAGTCATGCTGAAATGCAGAGAAAAGCCGCGCAGTTTAACCGGAGTGATCCGAAAAAATGGGAGGAACGGCAGCGGCTGATTACATTGGGCACCTTATTTCGGAAGGAGGCGCTCATGGCGATTGGCTGGCCCATCGCAGATGTCGGCTTTTTCCATGATTTTGTGGATGACGATGTGACATTCCGGATTCGCCGTATGGGATACCGGACCATATTGGCCGGGGATACCTGGGTCTGCCATGACCACGACCTGAGACATGGCGAAGGAAAAGACCCTGTGGAATTTCAAAAATCCCTGGACATCGGCGGGGAAAATTTCCGGGAAAAATACTTCGGAGTCGATGCCTGGGAGGATGTAAACAACTACTATATCCCATATTTTTCCCACTTCCCGGCGCCTTCCAGCACTGGATGCCTCCAGGTTTTGGGGGTGGATACCCGGTGCGGGACCCCCATTCTGGATGTTAAAAACTGGCTGCGTAAGTTTGGATTGTTTGAAACGAATCTGTCCGCCTTTACGCAAGACCCCAAGTATTGGCTGGACCTGAAGACGATCTGCAAAGGACCGGTGGTCTGTGACAGAGAGGAATTTCTGGCTGACTCCTTTCCCGGAGAGCGGTTTGATTATATTGTCGCGGACCGTCCGATTAACCGGTATCACGAGCCGTCGAAAATGCTGCGCGACCTGTTTTCACTCTGTAAAAAGGGCGGGTATCTGATCTGTAAGCTGACAAATGCCTATTCCTTCAAGGAGTATCTGTACCTACTGGGCCAAACGGATGTGTATGACCCGGATTTCTCCCTGAACATCCCGGTGGAACGATTCCGCCTAGCCTTGCAGGAATGGGGTGAGATTCAGTGTGAGTTGCGGATCGAGGCGGGACTGGACCAGGAGAGTCAGTCGCTTCTGGCGTCGCTTTACCCTGCCGGCCTGCCAGGCGAGCAGCGTTCCGCTGCCTTGGAGCAGATGAAGTGCCGAGAGTTTTTGTTCGTTGTCAGGAAGCGGAGCCCGCAGGAAAAATAAAATGAAGATACTGCATATTGCCGCCCATATGGGCGGTGGGATCGGTTCGGCGTATGCCGGACTGGGGGACTGCGGACAGGAGCAGAAGGTTCTCCTTC
>CATKHE010000003.1 GCA_949747935.1 uncultured Eubacteriales bacterium | reverse complement strand
TTTTTGTCACAAAGTCTTGCTTTTTTCGGTAACTGCTCAACTTTTTTGTGGTTTTATAAGGTTCTTTATCAGTACCCCCCTAATGGGCGGCCATTTTTGTGCTTACCGGTAGCTGAGCAGCGTGCCGACGTCCTTGCGCTTCGGGGCCTGGGGAGCGTCCGCAGGATAGCCCAGGGCAATGAGAGCCATCAGCTCTTGTTCCTCCGGGATGCGCAGATACTCCTGAAGGCCCTGGCGGTCAAACACGCCCATGATGACGGTGGACAGTCCCAGGTCGTGGGCGGCCAGACAGAACGTCTGAGCGGCGATTCCGCAGTCGTAATACTGCCAGCCCTCGTTCCGGTCGGTGGTAAAGGAGCCGTCCCGGTTGAAGCCGCAGCGGCCTTTGACAAAGGTCTGGGCGACTAACGTCGGACAGGAGCTGATAATAAAAGCGTTATTCGTACCGGGAGGACAGAATCTTTCGCTGATTTCCCGCTTGATCTGCTCGTCCTCGATGGCGATATAACGGCTGATCTGGGTGTTCTTCCAGCTGGGAGCGAAGGCGGCCAGAGATATAATTTTTTCCATATCCTCATGACTGACCTTCCGCCCGGTGAATTTGCGTACGCTGCGCCGGGTCAAAATACAGGTCTGGGCGTCCATAGAGAGTTCCTCCGTTTCAATTGATTTTCGGGGGCGGCCATAAAGGCCGCCCCCGGACAAATTCGGCAACGCTATGTTATCCCAGAGCTGACGGTTTGTCAAGACCGGGGGCTGTAGGCCGGGGTGTCGGCGCCGTCCTCCTCGGGTGCGGAATCTACTCCAAAAGCGGGCAGCTTGTGCTGAGGCAACTCTTCGGGGAGGTTATCCACATCGTAATGGGCCCCGTCGTACCAGGGCTCCACGGCGGTGAGGTCCTCGTCATCCGGAATGGGGACACCGCCGGGCATGACGTGGTGGACCGCCGGGTCCTCGCCCTCGGGGATGACAGACGGTTCACCGGCGGCGAAACCTGTGTTGGCCCGCTGGCCCACCTGAACGTAGATGGCGTCGTCGTCGGGGTCCAGCCGGGCCAGGACGGACAGAATGTGGTCGTTGACCTCGGTGAGGGTCAGTTCAATTCGGTTGGCCTCCTCGTTAACCCCCCAGCCCGCCATCACTTCTTTGCACTGCGGGTCGGTGCCGGGGAGGGCGTTGAGCTGGTCCATCAGCTCGTGCAGCTGGGCCAGGGAGTACTT
>CATKHE010000002.1 GCA_949747935.1 uncultured Eubacteriales bacterium | reverse complement strand
TGCCCGGCTGCTGGGCGGTGTCCCAGATCTGGAACTTCAGATGGGTTTTCCCATCGGAAGCGCCGCATCCGGACAGAGACAGCAGCAGCGCCAGGGCCAAGACCAGGGACGCGGCGCGGGGTATCTTTTTCATAACTCCACTCCTCTTTTGCGATTCTTACCGCAGAGCCGGGGGAACGGCGCCTGCTGTATGGTAACAAAATGATAATATTTCCCCCGGCTTCTGTAAATGGACCGGATTTTACGAAAATATGCCCAGATGTCGCATGAAAAGCTTCTCGTGCAGGTCGTGTGACATCTGGGTATATTTTCTTGGAATTTCATTAAACTGCACAGCTGCAAGGACTTTGCTTTGTGCAAAACGCAAAAAGATGGAAGGGTGACAGAGCGGGCGGCAAAAAGGCGGTTGGATTATATGCCAAGATGCGTGATGCCGCCGCCCGGGCGGCAGGGGGCGCTCTCCAGATATTTGCTGGGAGACATACCGGTCTCCTTCCGGAAGACCTTGGAGAAATAGTTGGCGTTGGCGAAGCCGGACCCCTTGCCGGAGTGCTACGGCATGGCCCGGAGCTTGAGGAGCAAGGAGTAGGCCAGGGCGGAGACGGTCAGGCTGCCCTGGGCTACGGCGGCCAGGACATAGTCGCCGGTTTTGCCGCAGCCGGAGGGGTCCACCAGGATGACGAACCCCTTGTCCTGAATCTCCAGGTTCAGGTCGGGGACGACGGTGACGTTGCCGGGGTAGGTTTTTTCCACATGCTTGAAAGAAATGCTTGCCATAGAGAATCTCCTCCTTTAATTTTGGCAACAGGATAGCATGACTTTTTGGGCTGATCCCATAAATTTACCCGGAGGGTCACTTTTTTACCATTGTCACAGACGCGGGCCCGTGATATAGTAATCAAACTAAACGTAAAGATGGGAGGAAATAACGATGAAAATCAGGAAAACTGAGTTCCACAACCGGCTGTACCGCCGCCTGGACGAGCTGAAATGGCTGTATATGGAGCTGTACCGGGAAGAGGAGGCCTTTGACTACTTTGTCAAAATGCTGCAGGTCTGCTGGGAGGGGCGGAAAAAG
>CATKHE010000001.1 GCA_949747935.1 uncultured Eubacteriales bacterium | reverse complement strand
TACGCCATCATCCCCCATCTGAACATCGCCGCCGCTGCTGAGGAGGGCGCAGGCCTGCCCGTCCCCTTTGAGCTGGCCATCCCTCAGATCATGCCCGTGATGAGCGCCCTGGTCTTATCCATCCTCATTGGACTGGCCGCTGTGTGGACCGGTGCTCGGACCATCGCAGCCGTCCTGAACGAGTTCCAGAGCATCGTGCTGGACATCGTGAAGCGGGTCATCATCCCCATCCTGCCCTTCTTCATCGCCGTCACCTTCTTCCAGCTGGGCTGGAACGGCTCCATCACCCAACAGCTGCCCATATTCCTCATTGCCATCGTCATCGTCATGGCGGGACACTATATCTGGCTGGCCATTCTCTACGGTGCGGCCGGGACCTATTCGGGCCGGTCGGGCATTGAGGTGGTAAAGCACTATGGCCCCGCCTACCTCACCGCCGTGGGCACCATGTCCTCCGCCGCCACCCTGGCTGTGGCCCTCCAGTGCGCCCACAAGAGCAAAGGCCTGCGCTCCGACATGGTGGATTTCGGCGTGCCTCTGTTCGCCAATATCCACCTGTGCGGCTCGGTGCTCACTGAGGTCTTCTTCTGTATGACAGTCTCCCAGGTGCTCTACGACGGTCTGCCCAAACCGGGCACGATGGTCCTGTTCTGCGTGCTGCTGGCTGTCTTTGCCATCGGTGCGCCCGGTGTCCCTGGAGGCACGGTGATGGCCTCTATGGGCTTGATTGTGGGAGCGGGCTCCATTCTGGGCTTTGACGAGACCGGCCGCGGTCTGATGCTTGCCATCTTCGCCCTTCAGGACAGTTTTGGCACCGCCTGCAATGTCACCGGCGACGGCGCTCTCACCCTGATTCTCACCGGCTACGCCGAAAAGCACAGGATCAAAGCAGCATAACAGAACTCGTACGAAAGGCCGCCGCAGGAAAATTCCTGCGGCGGCCTCATTATTGTGCATTTGGTTGCTGAGCTCAGTCAGCGGCGCTGTCTTTTTCCAGCATCTGGTG